>NZ_RAVY01000134.1:0-27892 GCF_003611625.1 Corallococcus sp. CA054B | reverse complement strand
GCCTTGGTCCGGGCGATCATCGTGCGCACGGACGAGGCGGCGGCGCGCTGCTGCTGGAGCTCGGCGGCGACCTTCGCGTCGACGAGGAGCGAGCGGCCCGCGGTCTCCTCCTGCCAGAGCAGGTGGCGGCGCACGTCCTGGAGCACGTCGGCCAGCTCCTGCGTGGAATCAGGCGTGTCGTCGTTCACGGGGGTGATCGGTATCGAAGGGGCCGTCCCGGCGCAAGGAAGCAGCCGGAGAAGTTGCCTGTACGCTTAGCCCAGGGTCGGGGCTTCCGCCACCTTCCGGGCGGAAGCCCCGGGCACTGGTCGAATCAGGACACACCCCCGGCGTAACGCCCTTGGCCACGGGGCGGACCTGGGGAAGATGCCCGGCGCTGGTTCCACGCCCTTTCCCAGGAGTTCCTCGCACATGATCAAGGTGGCCATCGTCGTCGGCAGCACGAGGCCCGGCCGCAAGGCGGACAAAGTCGCGGCTTGGGTCCACGACATCGCGAAGAAGCGCAGCGACGCCACGTACGAGCTCGTCGACATCCAGGACTTCAACCTGCCCCTGCTGGACGAGCCGACCCCGCCGTCCGCCGGCAAATACACCCAGGAGCACACCAAGAGGTGGAGCGAGACGGTGGAGGGCTACGACGCGTACATCTTCGTCACGCCCGAGTACAACCACGGCACGTCCGGCGCGCTGAAGAACGCGCTCGATTACATCTACAAGGAGTGGAACAACAAGGCCGCCGGCTTCGTGGGCTACGGCAGCGCGGGCGGAGTGCGCGCGGTGGAGCAGCTGCGCCTGGTCGCCGCCGAGCTGCAGATGGCCACGGTGCGCGCGCAGGTGCAGCTGTTCCTGTCCACCGACTTCGAGCACTACACCGTCTTCAAGCCGGACCCGGCGAAGGAGAAGCAGGTGAACACGCTGCTGGATCAGGTCGTGTCCTGGGGCACGGCGCTGCGCACGGTGCGCGTGAAGCCGTAGCGGTTTCAGGTGTCCTGGCGGGCCCGCTCCACTGCGGCCCGCCGAAGCGCCTCGGCCGTCTCCGGGTCCGCTGGGAAGAAGGACTCGATGGCCAGCTCCGCGAGCGTGATGTCCACGGGCGTGCCGAACACGGTGATGGTGCCGAAGAACGACAGCAACCCCAGTGACGTGTGGATGCGCAGCGGCACCACCACGCCGCCGAAGTCGCGCGCCTTGGAGTCGGGTGTGGCCTCCGGCACCGGGTAGCCACGCAGCTCCTCCAGCAGCGCCGCGAGCGTGGCGTCCGCGGAGACGTCCACCTGCCGCGTCAGGCGGTGGAGGACGTGGTCGCGCCACTGGCGCAGGTTGTCGATGCGGGAGGCCAGCCCCTGGGGGTGCAGGCTCAGGCGCAGGACGTTGATGGGGGGCACCAGGAGCTCCGGCGCCAGGCCCTCCATCAGGATGCCCAGGGCGCGGTTCGCGGTGACGAGCGTCCAGTGCCGGTCCACCGCCAGCGCGGGGTACGGCTCATGGCCCGCGAGCACCAGTTCCACGGCCTCGCGCGTGGCGTTGAGGGCGGGGTCGTCCAGGGGGCGTTCGGCGAAGACGGGCGCGAAGCCCGCGGCGACGAGCAGGCTGTTGCGGTCTCGCAGGGGCACGTCCAGTTCCTCCGCCAGGTGCAGCAGCATGTCGCGGCTGGGCTGGGAGCGGCCGGTCTCCAGGAAGCTCACGTGACGGGTGGAGACCTCCGCGCGCAACGCGAGGTCCATCTGGCTCAGCCCGCGCCGCTGTCGCCAGCCGCGCAGCAGTTCTCCCACGGGGCGGCTCTGCTGAAGGCTCGTCATGGATTGGGAAGATAGGGGGCGCACGTCATCGCTTCCATTCCCTCGGAGGTAATCGACGCCGCGCACCTGGCCGCGCATCTTGTCCATCAACGACGGACGGCCTTTCCCAAGGCCCGCGCCGTCGCGTTCATCCATTCCACTGAAGGGAACGTGTGCCATGAGCAAGACGAACGTGTCGGGAAGCCTGTTGCGCCGCGTGCTGCTGCTGGACGGCGTCGCCAGCGGGGCGACGGGCCTGTTGGGGGCGCTGGCGGCGGAACCGCTGGGGGCGCTGACGAGCCTGGAGCCGGGCATCCTGCGCGCGGCGGGGCTGGGGCTGATCCCCTTCGCGTTGCTGCTGGTGTACCTGGCGTCGCGGGCCACCCTGCCCTCCTGGCCGGTGTGGTGCGTGGTCGCGGTGAACGTGACGTGGGTGGTGGACAGCGTGCTGCTGCTGACGCACGGGCCGACGACGCCCACGGGCCTGGGGGTGGCGTTCGTCATGGCGCAAGCGCTGGCGGTCGCGGTGTTCGCGGCGCTGGAGTACGCGGGCCTGCGGCGAGGCGCGACGGTGGCGACGGCCTGAGTGTCGGGTCCGCGCGGTTCGGGCGTGACACCGTGCCGCGCGGATGGACAGGGGTTGCTAGCGTGACGGGACATGAGTTCCCTCCCGCGCCCGTGGCTCGTCATCGCAGCGCTGTCCTCCGGGGTCATGGGCTGCGCCACGCTCGGTGGCGCGCAGGGGAAGGACCTGGTGACGCTGCGCTACGCCTGGCCGGAGCAGTCCACGATTCGCGTGATGCACACGGTGGACGTGCGGACGGACTGGAGCGGACGGCAGACGGCGCAGCGCCGGTACTCGATGCGACTTGGTCCCGCGGATGAAGAGGGGCGCCGGCGGTTGGTGTTCCAGGACGTGGAGATCATCGAAGCCCCCTTCCCTGCCTTCGTGGAGCCGCTGTCCGCGTCCATCATCGACGCCCAGGGAGACTTCCAGGGGATTGATCCGCTGGAGGACGGCCCCGGCAAGGACCTGCTGGACGCGCTGCCGGTCAGCCCCATGAAGAAGGCCCAGATGGCAAAGGCCCTCAGCAACGGACTGGAGCGTGAAGCCCGCAACCGGTGGGACGAGTGGGTCGGAAGCTGGCACGGAGCGAGATTCAAGCCCGGGAGGACGCAGGTCGTGCCGATGACGATGTCCGTGGGCACTGGCCGCAAGAAGACCGAGGACGTTCCCGCAGAGGAGCGCGTCCGGCTGGACGTAGGAGTGCCCTGCTCCGACGCGGTGCCGGAGCCCAGGTGCGTGAAACTGAAGCTCGTCCGTGAACCTGTCGGACAGACGGACGAGGCGAAGGGAAGATACGCGCACGAGGAGCTGGAGTTGGTGACGGATCCGGCGACGCTGCTGCCGTACTCGTCACGCGTCATCCGCATGGACCGCGTGGACTGGAACGGCGGGCGCGGTGAGCCCGACTTCCATGAGGCCGTGCACGTGGAGCAGCACACGTTCATTCACGGGGTGGAAGGGCCCCCGGGACAGGTCGCGGCTGTTCAGCCCGTGAGCACATCGCGGAGATGAACTACGGAGAGGTCCAGCTTCAAGACACGCCCGCAGCGCTTCTCCAGGGGCCCACCCAGGGCGATGGTGGTAGCCGTCCGGTCCGCCTCGCTCGGCTCCGACGCGGCGTCGGGGTGGGAGCGAACCACCCCATGCGGCCATGATCATCCGCAACCACGAACCACCACTCTCCGGTATGGGAAGCGCAACCAAATCAATATTCCGCAGCAAGCGCGTTTAATTAACGAGGATCGCGTACAACCTTTCGAAGCACACGGTGCGCATTCCTCAGCGTTCTTCCCCCGGACCATCTGTGAACCTTCAATTATCCCTGAACGTGCCGACGCGTCTTTTTCCACTTCTTTCGCATGGACTTGTCCCTCTTGCTTTCCTGGGACTCCTACTGATGGCTCCCCCAAGCCACGCTGCATGTCAGGATGGAGAATCCGCGTCGTGCGCAGTCTCCGGCGAGTCCTGCCCAGGGCAGAGGATCTGCGAGGGCGGCCGATGGGGTGTTTGCGAACCCGTGGAATGCAATCCCATTGTCATCACGCCGAGTTTGCGCTCGGAGGGGCTTGGCTCCGGAAACGAAGTTAGCGCCATTCCTCAAGGTGCCAGCGCTCTGCGTTCTTTCGTCTATCCGCGAGACTTCAACTTCATCGCTTCAGTCGATGCGGGCCCGGCAATAAGCACGTTGCGCCTATCTGGCAGTGTCGACGTCAAATGCGAACTAGGGGGAGTCGAATACTCCTTCCAGACGCCATTTCTCCAGGACCTGGCCGGCAATGGCAGTACCGCGGGCCTGACCTTGACCCGTTCGTTCAGCACAAACTCCGCCTTGTGCCCCGCGGGCTACCGTCGAGTCGCCGTGCGCTACCAAGCGGTTGCCACGGCATTCCCATCGACCGGCCCGGGCGTGTCCACGCTCACTGGAACAGCCGAGTACCTTCGGTGGCTCAAGTTCATGACATGGAACATCCACCATGGCGTGGGCCGGGACCAGGTCCTGAATCTACAGCGAATCTCCGACACCCTTCTGGCCTCAGGAGCCCACTTCGCCGGGTTCCAGGATGTGGATCGCTACTGGTCGGGCCGGAGTGATTGCAAAAACCAGCCGATGCTTCTCCAACAGCAAACCGGATGGGCCATGCGCTACAGCGCGAGTCTCGATCAGAGCGGCAACATCTTTCAATGCGGCCTGGGCAATCGTCGACAGTACGGCAACCTCATTCTCAGTCGCTTCCCCATCCAGTCGGATGCCATCTGGTATCTCTACTATCCAGATGGCTATGAGCGACGCTCCGCCATTGGTGCTGTCGTATCCATCGGCGGAACTTCCATCACCATCTTCTCGTCCCATCTCCAGCATGGCTCCGGTTCATCACTGGAGACCATCCGGTACTTCCAGGCCATGGACCTGATGGAGTTCATCAATCTCTACAGCGGCCCCAGGGTGCTGATGGCCGACCTCAACGCAATTGAAACTGCGTGGGAACTGCAGCCAGTACGAGATGGCCTCCAGGATACTTGGTTCGCGGCGGGGAACCCCTCTGCTGACCGGATCGACTACATCTTCTCGACGCCGCTCCCTGTCGCCCGTAGTTACAAGGTGGCGTCGGATGCATCGGACCATGATGCACTGATGAGCTGGGTGACCCTCGAGCCCGCGAGCGCACCCTAGTCAGCAGTGAACGAGGGCCTTCCGACACGCGGCCAGTGAGCTACAATCCGATTGCGCGGAGCAACGGACAGTCCGTGCACGGAAAGATGGTGGAAAGGCGTGAGACTCGCTGGGTTCGTGATCCACGGAAATAACCAGGACACCCTGCCCCGATGCCTGGAAGGCCTCTTGGCGGTTTGCGACGAGGTCGTCGCCCTGGACTCGTTATCCACAGATGGGTCCACAGAGATTGCCAAGCGGATGGGGGCTCGCTCAGTGTCTATGGCCTGGGCGGGCTACGGCGCGGCCCGCGCAGCGGCCCTCTCTGCGCTTGAGCCCTCCGAGTACGTCTTCTTCCTCGACTCGGACGAATACTTGGATACGGAAGCCGTTGAGGCGATCCGTGCATGGAAGAAGAGCCACCCACAGGAGTCCGTGTACCGCCTCCCACGGAACGACTGGGCAGAACTCGACGGTCGACGGTTCTTGTACCGCACGGAGTGGCGCGCGCGCCTCATTCGCCGAGAGGTCGCGGTCTGGCGTCCAGAGATGATCGTCCACGAGGCGCTACCGCGCATGCGCTCGGGGCGCCTTCATGCGCCAATCGAACACCGGTTCGCCACTTCCCTTTCCTTGCGCTCGTCCAAGGAACACCGGTATGCGCTCCTCTGGGCAGTCATGGCCTTCTCAGAGGGGCGCAGGTCCAAGCCCACGCTTCTCCAGCGTCCCGCGCACATGCTCCGGGATGGGCTACTGAAAGGGGCGCTGTGGCGCGGGGGCTTGAAAGCACTGAAGCTCGCGTGGGTGGTCTCCGGCTACCATGCGGCCAAATACCGCTTCCTGAACGACCTGCGAAGAGGACGTCATCCGGAACTGGTCCAGGCATTTCAAGAGCGTCGCTTTGGCGAGTTGTTTCAACAGGTCAAGACCGTTGACCTCTCTTCTTGATACAAGACACGTCCTGTCGTGCACACCAAGTCATCGTGCGGACCTTAGCTCGTAGGCCATGCCCTGCCAGACGACGGGCCCGCCAAGTCCGTTGGTGCCCGCATGGAAGTGGCTGACACCCCCGGCCCCGATTGCGAGGCACCGCTTCGCCCGTCAGACGCTCACCTCTGGGCGCGCGTCCATGGGTGCGTGTCATGTCCGTGCGACAGTCTTGCCCTCCAGCGTCCACATCGACCGGCCTTCTTCATCGCAGCATTGAAACGAAGACCATGTTCCGAGAGGTCTTCGAGGACTACCGCCGCCGCAAGGTCATTCCTTGAGCGCTTCGACAACGAGCGAGCGGAAGTAGCGCGCACCCGGGTCCGCATCCGTCCGGGTGTGCCAGATGAGCGACTTGGTCATGAGCGGTGACGGAAAGGGCATCTCCACCGTGCGCAGGGGCAGCATGTCGCAGAAGGCCTTGGCGACGCGGCGGGGCACTCCCGCCACCAGGTCGGAGCGGGCCGCCGCCATCGCCGCCGCGAAGAAGTGCGGGACGGCGAGCCCCACCTCCCGTGTGAGTCCGTGTTCCTTGAGGATGCGCGCGTGGTGCTGGTGCCCGATGCCCGGCCGGCCTTCCGCGAGGTGCAGGTCGATGTGCTTCGACGTGTTGTAGAGCGCCTTCGTCAGCGTCTTGCCCCGGACGCGCGGATGATCGCGGCGCACGAGCAGCACGGCGTCATCCGTGTACAGCGGTTCGGCGTGGCACCCCGGCCCCGTGGCCTCCGGTGGCCCCAGCGCCACGTCCACTGCTCCCGTGGTGAGGCCATCACGCTCCACGAGGTAGTCGATGCTCACCACGCGCAGGAGCGCGGCAGGAAGACGCTTCGCGAACAGCGCCGCGAGCTTCGGCACGTCGGAGACTCCGTGGTGGTCCGCGCCTGCCATTTTCACGGAGGACGTGGACTATGTCGCCTTCGACGGCAGCCACATCCAGGGACGGCAGGCCAACGCGGAGGCCCATCAGGCCCTCTTCGACGGTGTCCTCCGGGGCTCGCAGCTCGACGGAGAAGTGAAGTCCCTGCGCTTCCTCGCGCCGGACGTGGCGCTCATCCACACCGAAGGCGTCATCAAGCTGCGCTGGCAGCGCAAGGCGCCCAAGGGACGCCGCTCCATCCAGACCATGGTCGCCGTGAAGCGTGAAGGCGTCTGGTTCTTCACTGCCTTCCAGAACACCCGCATCCAGCCGCCCAACGCCTTCGCACGCTTCATGCTGCGGCTGATGACGCCGAAGCGCTCAGCCGCGCGGTGACACGAGCAGCAGCGACAAAATCTCCCCCGCCACCGCGCGCTTGCTGCCCTGCAACACCCGGTCGGGCCCACCGCGGGAAATCACCGTCACCCGGTTCGTATCCGTCCCGAACCCCGCGCCTTCCGCGGTGACGTCATTGGCGACGATGGCGTCCAGCCCCTTGCGCTCCAGCTTCTCGCGCGCGTGCTCCACCACCCGCTCCGTCTCCGCCGCGAAGCCCACCAGCACCGGGCGCTTCGCCCTCCCCGCCACCTTGCGAGACGCCTCCAGCAGCACGTCCGGCGTGCGTACCAGCTTCAGGTTCTCCGGGCCCTCGCCCTTCTTCACCTTCTGCGGCGCGCGCGTCTCCGGCCTCCAGTCACTCACCGCCGCCGTGGCGATGAACGCGTCCGCGGACTCCACGCGCGCCAGCACCTCGCGCGCCATGTCCTCCGCGCTCACCACGTCCACCACTTCCAGGCCCGTGCGATCCACCGCGCCCACCGGGCCCAGCACCACCGTCACCTTCGCGCCCAGCGCCCGTGCCTCGTGCGCCAGCGCCAGGCCCATCTTCCCCGTGGACGGATTGGAGATGAACCGCACCGGATCCAGGTACTCGCGCGTGGGGCCCGCCGTCACCAGCACCGTCTTGCCCGTGAGCGGACCACCGCCCAGCCGCGCCGCCACCGCGGACACGATGGCGCCCACGTCCGCCAGCCGCCCCGAGCCCACATCGCCGCACGCCAGCATCCCCGCGCCCGGCCCCACCGTGCTGAAGCGCGCTTCCTTCAGCAGCGACTCCACGTTCTCCTGCGTCCGCGCGTTCTCCCACATCGCCACGTTCATCGCCGGCGCCAGCACCACCGGCCCCTTGAAGGCGAGCAGTGACGTCGTCACCGCATCCCCTCCAAAGCCCGCGCGAATCTTCGCGATCAGGTCCGCCGTCGCGGGCGCCACCACATACACCTCACCCCAGCGGGCCAGGTCCAGGTGACCGAAGTTCCCCTCCTGCGCCGGGTCGAAGTAGTCCGTGAGCGGTGGGTGCCCCACGAGCGCCTGGAAGGTCAGCGGGGTGACGAACTGGCGCGCGGCCTCTGTCATGGCCACTCGCACCTCCGCGCCCGCGCGGCCCAACTCACGCACCAGCTCACAGGCCTTGTACGCCGCGATGCCGCCACCCACGCCGACGATGATGCGGCGACCCTTCAATGCGGATGCGTCCATGCGGCTTCATTACGCGCCAGCCCGCCCGGTCGCAACACGACTACCGCAGGGACACCTCTCCCTGCGTGGGGACGTCCACCGAGCGCACCACCGGGCCCGCCCCGGGCATCTCCGCGTGGAAGTAGCCCCACACCAGCGTGTACCTGCCCGGCCGCAGCCCCTGCACCACCACCCGCTCCGACATGGGCTGGTACACCAGCTGCGCGAAGGGCGAGCGCAGCAGCTCCGTGGGAGGATTGCCCACCGTGCCCACGTCACCCGGCACCACCCACAGCGCCTTGCCCCGCTCCGGTTGGATCAGCACCGTCACGGAGCCCGTCCCCGGCACCGGCCCCAGGTCCAGCGTCATGTCCGTGCCCGCCACCCGCACCACCACCGCCGGCTGGCCCGTCCCGCGCCCTCCCACCACGAAGCGGTAGTTGCCCGGCGAAAGGTCCGCGCTGTAGCTGCCATCCGCGCCCGTGATCAGCGACACCGTCTCGCTGCGGTCCGCGTTGAGCCCCTCCACCTGCGCGCCCGCCGCGGGCTTCCCGTCCGCCAGGTACACCCGGCCCGTCAGGTGCGTCGCGGGCTTGAGGGTCAGCTCCACCGGCGCCGTACTCCCGCGCGGCACCTCCTGCGTGCCACTCACCTTGCCCTTGCGCGCGGACACCGTGAAGCGCGGCACGAAGGGCGGACTCGCCAACGTGAAGTTGCCGTCCGGCCCGGACAGCACCGACCCGTCGCACACGTCGCACGTCACCACCGCGTCCGGCACCGCGCCGCCCGACGCATCCCGCACCCGTCCGGACACCGACGGCGCCTTCACCAGCACGATGTCGCCCATGTCCTGCGGCGTCGCGGGACGGTCCACCACCTGCGGCTCGTACCCCGCCGCGTCCACCGCGACGATGAGCCGGTCCCCCGCCGTGGACAGCGGCAGCTCGAAGCGCCCGTCCGGGCTGTTCACGTCGTGCTCGTCCACCCGGAAGCGGCGCACCGGCTGGTTCGAGTCATCCACCACGCGGCCCCGGAACGTCGTGCGCCGGCGCATCTTCACCTGCACCGGCGGCCCGCCCGGCTTGCCCTGCGGCCGCTCCATCGGCTCGTAGCTCGCGTGCCGCGCCTCCACCACGTAGGTGCGATCCGGCCGCAGCGCGCGGAACTCGAAGTGGCCGCTCGAATCCGTCTGCGTCGGCTCCGCCACGCGCGGCGCCACGCTCATGGCCGCGCCCACCACCGGCTGGCCGTCCTCGTCCACCACGTCGCCCGTCAGCTGCGCGCCCGCCTCCAGCTCCACCGTCACCTGCTGCTTCGCTCCGTCCTGCACCGTCACCGGCCGGGGACTCGACGGCAGGTACTCCGGATGGGACGCCACCAGCTGATACGTGCCCGGCGGCAGGCCCCGCATGGGCACCACGCCGTCCGGCCCGGAGGGGCGGTCACTGCGGAAGATGTTCTCCGGGTCCGCCCACATCGTCACGTCCGCGCCCTCGACCCGCCGGCCGCCGCTGGTCACCGTCACGTCCGCGCCCGCCTTCGCCTCCAGCGACAGCGTCACGTCCGTCGCGGGCGCCGAAGCCTGCACGCTGCCGCCACCCCACTCGGAGTGGTGCGCGTGCAGCGTGTAGAGCCCCGGCATGGGCACCTGCGCCGTGAAGTGGCCGTCCTCGCCCGCGTTCACCACGCCGCCCGTGGGCTGCACCAGCACGGACACGCCCGCCGCGGGCCGGCCGTACTCGTCGATGACCTGCCCGCTGATGACCGTGGCCTTCGCCAGCTCCAGCTCCAGCGGCGTCTCGCCGGGCGCCACGCGCGCGGGCAGCTGCGCCGCGGTGAAGCCCTCCGCCTGCCCTTCCAGCACGTACTCGCCCGGCGCCAGCGGCCCCAGCTCCGCCAGGGCCCCGGTGGGCACCGCGTCGCGCCGGATGAGGTCGCCCGCCACCGTGCGCAGGAGCAGCTGCGGGTTGGGCACCGGCTGGCCCTCCTCGTCCACAATCGTGACGAGCAACCGTCCCGCGGCCTCCAGCACCAGCGTCACCTGCGTCACCCGCTGCGACAGCGTGAGCGTCCGCGGCGCGGAGCCGAAGCCCGGTGCCTCCGCCGTCACCACCACCTCGTCCGGATACAGGCCGTTGAAGCGCACCGGCCCGCCCTCCGCCTTCGCGTGCTCCTCACGCGTCAGGTGGTCTCCGCGCAGCCGCACCGTCGCCGCCGCGGGCGCCCCGTCGCGCAGCACGCGCACCTCCAGTGTGCGCGACGGCGTCAGCTTCAGGCGCAGGGGCTGCGAGTCCGCCTCCACGTGCTGCGCTACCGCGGGCTGGAAGCCCTCCGCGTCCGCGAGCACGTAGAAGGGGCCCTCGCCCAGGCCCGACAACGTGAAGGCCCCGCCCGCGCCCGCCACGGCCTCGAAGGGCAGCGGCACCTTGCGCGACACCGCGCGCACGCGCGCCCCCGGCCTCGCCTGCCCGGAGTCATCCACCACCGTGCCGGTGATGCTCCGCAAGGGCGGCAGGTACAGCTCCACCGCCTCTCCCGGCGCGGCCCGGTCCTTGAGCGCCACGCCCAGCCCCGCCGAGCGCGCCCACACCGTGAAGGACACGCCCGCCAGGTGCTCGAAGCGGAACTTCCCCTCCACGTCCGAGCGCACCGTGGCGCGTGCCGTGAGGAAGCCCTGCTGCTGCTCGAAGAAGGCCCGCGTGTGCAGCGCCGTCTCGTGCGCGGTGCAGGCCAGCAGCGCCAGGCCGCACTCGTCGCAGCGCACGTCCGCCAGCGTCCGCTCCGCGGAGGCCGCGAGCGACACCTCCGCGTCCGCCACCGGCCGGCCGTTGCCGTCCAGCACCCGCCCGGTGAGCGTCAGCCCCTCCTGCGCGCCGGACGACACCGCCACCGCGTTGAAGGCGGGCATCCCCTGGCGGATGGAGCTGGCGGAGACGGGCGAGACGGGGCGCGCGGCCGGAGCGCCCCACCGGGGCCCCAGCACGATGGCGGCGAGCGCCAGCACGGCGGCCGCCGTGATGAAGACCCATTTGCGCATGTGTACGCGGCCGGGACCTTACTCCCAGGCCGGCCCCCCAACGACGGTTTCCCCCGGGAAATTCCAGAGCGTCCTCTTGAGGACGTCCCTGGGGGCGTGGGAGTTCCCGCTTCAGTCCTCGGCGAACGGTTGGATGGCCTGCGCCACCGCCAGCTCCTGCCGCGCCTCGCTCAGCTCCGAGTTGGTGGCACGCAGCCGGTCGCTCAGCACCTGCACGAAGCTCCAGAGCATCTTCACCGCCAGGATGGCCTCGCGCTTCATCAGGCCCATCAGGTCGGAGCGGGCGATGACCATGGTCCGCGTGGGCTCCGTGGCGCGCACGGTGGCGGAGCGGGGCGCGTTGTCGATGAGGCCCATCTCGCCGAAGTGCCCTCCCGAGCGCAGCTCCGCGATCTCCACGCCGTTCTTCTCGATGGCCACCCGGCCCCGGATGACGACGAAGAGCTCCTCGCCCGGCTGCCCCTCCACGACAATCTCCCGACCCGCCGGGTAGGTGCGCGTGGTGGCGATGGACAGCACCGCCGTCTGCTCCTTGTACGTGAGGTGGCGGAAGAGCGGGATCTTCCGCAGCGCCTCCATGCGCGACTGCGCCTCGCTCGTCTCCTCGCTGGCGAGCGCCGCGCTGTCGCCGGCCACCTTCACCACCACGGCGGTGATGTTGTCCTTGCCGCCGCGCTCGTTGGCCATCTCCACGAGCTTGCGCGGCAGGTCCCCGGGCTGAAGCCCCGCGACCAGGGGTAGAATCTCCTCGTCCTCGATGTAGCCGTGCAGGCCGTCCGAACAGAGGAGGAACACGTCGCCGGGCATCAGGTCCACGATGAGCGTGTCGACCTGGACGGACTCCTGGATGCCCACCGCGCGGGTGATGACGTTGCGGTACTGCGAGGTGGCGGCCTGCTCCTTGGTGATGGTGCCGGCCTTGAGCTGCGCGGCGACGAGCGTGTGGTCCTCGGTGAGCCGGTGGCACTGCCCGTGCCGCACCAGGTACACGCGGCTGTCGCCCACGTGGCCGATGACGCCCTTGTTGCCGCCCACGGCCAGGCACACGAACGTGGTGCCCATGCCGCGCTTGGAGGCGTCCGTCATCGCCGTGCGGTAGATGTCCGCGCACGCGCGCTGCACCGCCACCTCCACCAGCGCGGCCGCGGCGGAGCGGCTGTCCGCCGTGGGGTTCTGCGCCAGGTCCTTGAGCAGGTGCCGGTTGGCCGCGATGTGCTGCTTGACGACCTCCGTGGCCCGCGCGCTGGCGACTTCACCCGCGGCGTGTCCGCCCATGCCATCGGCGACCATGAACAGGCCGAGCGACGCGTCCACCATCATCGCGTCTTCGTTGTGTTGCCGTTTCCGGCCGACATCGGTCAGCCCGAAGGCTTCTGTGGTCAAGGCCACCGCGAACGCTCCCATCCGTGCCTAGAGGGTGACTCCGCACGTTACGCAGGCCGCCGAAGACGTGGCAAGGCTTCAGGACTGCAGGCGCACCGACAGCAGGCGCGCGAAGCCGCCAGCCGTGTAGAAGCTGACCTCCACCTGACCGAAGCGCAGCCGCATCCCGTCCTCCACCGCCATGGGTCTGCGAGCCAACAGCCGGCTTCCGGTCACGTACGAGCCGTTCTTCGAGCCCGCATCTGTCAGTAAAAAACGGGTATCCCCTGCGTCCCTTGAAAACCACGCATGGAACCGGGACACGCTGCCGTCATCCAGGACGACGTCGTTGTTGCCGGTGCGCCCCACGGTGATGCCCCGGCCGAAGGCGTTGCCCTGGGACTTGAGCAGCGGGAAGACGACGGGCTCGTCCTGACCGAGCGTCGGCGGCCCGGCGTTCGTCACCGTGCGGACCGGGTACTCCTCCAGGTCGGAGGGGGTCACCCCGCCCAGGGGAGGCGTGAAGAGGAGGAGCCCCGCCGGGAGTCCCCGTTCGAACTCCTCGCGGTTGCGCAGGTAGCGCGCGACGTGGGCACTGAGCAGCTCGGCCATGGACGTGGAAGCGGCGCCCTACCCGCACCGGCAGGCGGGGCCACTCTCGCGCATGGAGTGTACCGCGCGCCTACCGCCAATCCGCGAAAAATCCGATGTTCACGCCACCCACGAAGTCACGCGCGAAGCTGCGGTTCTTCAGACCGAAGGGCTCCGCGTAGCCCACGGCCAGGCCCACGCCCACGTCGCGCGGCAGCTGGTAGCCAATCTGGAGGCGGCCCTGGACGGTGCCCGCGATGCGGCGGTCCGGGGGCTGGGTGGTGAAGTGGGCGCCGTAGAAGGTGGGGCCGCCCGTCACCTGGAAGCCCCAGTGGGCCTTGCCCGGCAGGTGGTTGCGGTAGCCGAAGCCCACCTGCGCCGTGTGCTCGTAGTAGGAGGACACCGGCAGGTAGAGGTTCCGGCCGGCCAGCGCGCTGTCAGGCAACGACGCCGCCCACCCCACCCCACCCTCCAGGACGGCGATCCACGCATCCTTGCGGTCCTGGAAGAAGGTGAACTCCCACTGGATGCGCAGGTTGGGGATGAGCGCGCCGTTGCTGATTTGCGTGCCCAGGAACACGCCCCGGGGCAGCCAGGCGGGCGTGGGCGACACGTGGCCCCGCAGGTCTGCTGCTTCGCGCGACTGCGCGGCGGCGGAGGTGGAGACCAGGGCAAGCGAGGCGACCAGCAATGCGCGAGCGAGGTGGAGCATGGGTCCCTATCCACCGTGGCAGCGCGCACTTGTCAACGAAGTGTTCCGTTGGCTATGACACGCAACGCCTTCCTGCCGTCGCGGGAGGTCACCAGGAGCGGAACACCGAATGCCAGTCGTCACGGTCCGGGCCAGCAGCAAGCAGGGTCCGGCACAGCTCGACACGCTGGTCCGCAAGGTCGCGCAGAAGACGTCGGGGCTCCTGGAGGAGAACGACCGGGTGCTGGTCGTCTACAGCGAGGGGCGCGCCAACCTCTATTACGAGGGTGCGCCCCGCCCGCGCGCCGTGTCCCGGCCCGCCTGACGGTCCGGCTGAGCCTCAGTCGTCAGGCCCCAGCCTGCGCGCGCGCTGGAAGAGCGCCGGCGGGTTCTTGTCCACGGCGGCGATGAGGCGGTGTCCCAGGAGCTCGTAGGTCTCCGTCTCGATGGGGCCTTTTCCCGGGGCCTCCAGCCCGTCGAAGTTGCCCACGCGGTAGCGCGCGGCGAAGACGAAGTGGAAGTCCGGCGGCGCGAAGAGGTGTTCCGGGTCCCCCGCCGGGTGGACGTCCATGGCCCAGCGCGGTTCGAACGACGGCGGGTGGACGCCACGCTCCACGCGCTCCATGTGCTCGCGCGTGTAGAGCCCGGTCATCTCCTCCAGCGTCGCGCCGGCCTCGAAGCGCACGTGCGGGTGGAGGCGGTAGCAGGGGTGCTGCGGATCCAACGCGTAGAGCCAGCCGCCGGGCGGGGTGAGCTCGCGGAACACGGCGAGCATCCGCTCCGCCAGGTCGCGGTAGAGCTCCAACCGGGCGTCATTCTCCAGGCGGAAGAAGTCCTCGCCCACGACGAAGCGCGCACAGCCTTGTTCCGGGGAGGGCCACGGATGGTCCAGCGCGTGGCGCTCCGCATCGCCCGACAGGGGCATCCAGGCTTCGGCTTCGGCTTCCGGTTTGAGTTTGAGCACGACGCCTGCCCCCCCCACTTCGCGAAAGCCAGGGTATGCGCGCAACGCCGGAAACGCGCAAGCACCTGGCAGGAGGGGTCGGGGCCTGTGCATGGCATCCGACGTCCACCGCGACGAAGGCCGGATGTGGAAAGCCGCTGGGGCTGCTCACACCCGGTGGCTCGCAGTGGACGACGGGACCGCGCCCGGTGACTCAGGGCAGCGCGACTTCGTTGCCCTGGAACGTGTAGCCGAAGGCCCCCACGCGCGTGCCGCCGCCCGCCGTGAGCTCCTCCAGGGTGCCCCGCTGCACCGTCCCGGAGTAGTCGATGGTGAGCTGCTTGTTCTCGACGCGACCCGTGCCCAGGCGGAACTGCAGCCAGAGGTTCTCTCCGAACTCCGTGGGCACGGGGCACGCGAGGATCTGATCCGGGCGCACGTCGCGCAGCAGCTCGTACTCCACCTCACCGCCATCCGCACCGGGCCCTTCGACCTTCCCATTGTAGGTGGCGGAGAGGGTGCACAGCAGCTTGTTCATCGAGATGATGGCTTCATCGTCGTTGTAGACGTTGAAGCCCACGTCCAGGTCTCCCTCGGCCACCTTCGCGCCGGTGTCGAGCTGGAGGTCCAACGCGTACTTCCCCTGGTACTTGCGATTGATGTCGTCCTGTCCGCAGCCGGTGAGCGCCGTCGCGGCGAGCAGCAGGCTCGCGATGAAGGACTTCGAGCCGAGGTTCTTGCGTGCGTAGGTCATGGGATTCCTCTCCAAGGTGGAGGTGTCTGTTCCTGAAGGGCCTTCCCGCCCTTCCCTTTCCCTTGGTCTCCGCGGGCCGTTGAATTGATCAAACAATTCACGAGACCAGACTTCAAAACGGCGCGGGCGAGGCGAACACCAGACGTTCGCCCGTGCGTGGATGCACGAAGGCCAGCGCGTCGGCATGGAGCATCAGCCGCACGGCTTCTCGACCCAAGCGCGCGTCCCCGGCGATGGGCACTCCCAGCCCCAGGCGATGCGCGGCATGGATACGCAACGCGTGGGGCAGATGGGTCGTTGGAATGAACTCCACCCGGGTCCGGGCGTCCTCGCGACGGAGGACCTTCCACGCGCTCCGGGTCCGCTTGCCGTGGCGGGCATCCACGCAGTCCTCCAATGACGCGTGGGCCGCCGGGCGCAACGGCAGGTCGATGAGGCCTGAGTCTCCGTCCACGAGGCCGTCCACCCAGGCGACGTGGCGGTGCTCCGCCTCGCGCTGGGAGAACTGGCGCTGGAGCGAGGCCCGAGTCACCGCGTCCCGGGCGATGACGAGGAGGCCGGAGGACTCGGGGTCCAGTTCGTGGAGGAAGCTGACGGGGGCCAGCTCCGGGAACCGGGGCTGGAGCCGGACGAGCACCGAGTCGCGCGTGGGCGCATGGCGTCCGGGGAGCGTGTGCAGTCCCTCGGGCTTGTCGACCACGAGGAGCCAGGGGTCCTCATGAAGGAGGCGTGGCCCGGGGGCGACTGGCTCGGCGGGAGGCAGCTCCACCGCCAATCCCTGCAACATGTACGGCAGCACCGTGCCGCACTTGTTGTCACACGCCGGATAGTACGCACCGGACTCCCGGCGGCCATCGAGCGGCGGTGCGCCCCACCAGAACTCCGCGAGAACAATCGGTGTGAGCCTTTGACGAAAGGCATACGCCAGCAGCTTGGGCGCCGCGCAGTCACCGGCGCCACCGGGAGGAGGCTTGGGCGCGAACAGCGAGGCCAGTGTCTGGGTTTCGCCGCGCGCATTGGGAATGACATATCCCTGGGTCACCTGCCGCCACAGGGCACGTGAACGTTCGGCGCGCACGTGCTCCACGTCCGCCAGCCGCGCCTCCACGTCGCGCAGCGCAGGAGCGGGTCCCTGTGCGCGCAGGGCCTCGGCTTCCCGGCACAGCGCCGCATGCTGGTGTTCCAGCGAGGCCAGCTCTGCTTCGCCCGCGGGCCAGAACGCGTCGCGAGCCACCGGGTCGAACAGCGGCGGCACGAAGCCCTCCACGTTCCACGCACCGTTCAGCATCCCGGAGAACGCGCTCAGGTACCCCACCCGTCCATCCGGCGCCGAGACCACCAGCACGCCGAACATCTTGCCGCCGCCGGGCCGCCACAAGGCTTCGCGGAACGAGGGCTCCTGCCGCAGCCGCTGCTGGAGCGCCTCCGCCGCGCGAAGCCCCCATGGGCCGGGTGGCGCTGGATGGAAGGGATTCGCCAGCCGCGCAGGCAGCGGGCCTTCGACGGACGTCAGGGTCCGGATGAGGTCCGCCTCGTCTGTTCGGGTCTTCATCCGGGCCCCATCTTCGCCTGAATCCTCCGGTGGAGGACGGCTTCGCGGACTATGATTCGCCGTGCACTTCCTCAAGCAAGCCCCCGTCGCGCCGCTGTCCCCCCTGGTGCTGGGGTACTGGTTCATCCAGGACCTGAAGGGCGCCCACGAGGGACGGCCCATCCAGACCGCGCCGTCGCCCACGGCGGTGCTGACCCTCAACTTCGGCCGGCCGTGCACGAGCGACTTCGCGGCGGGAGCCCCGCGCGCCTCGCTCCTGGGCATCCAATCCCACCGCCGCGATTGGCGCTCGGGGGAAGGCTGCGCCTTCGTGATGGTCATGCTGACGCCGGTGGGGCTCGCGCGCCTGTTTCCCACGAGCGGCCCGTCCACGGGAGACGACCTGCTGGAGCTGGGTGCGGTGCTGGGCGATGGCGCGTCCCGGCGGCTCGTGGAGGACCTGTCGGCCGCGTGGGAACCACATCGGGTCGCCGCGCGGCTGGATGCCTGGCTGCTCGAACGGCTGGTCACGACGAAGCCCCTTCCCGAAACCGAGCGGCTCGCGCGGGCCTGGGACGTGCTGCGCCGCACGTCGCGCGTGGATGCCGCGGCGCGGGCCGTGGACGTGTCGACGCGGCAGCTGGAGCGCTGGTTCCAGACGCACCTCGGGCACTCGCCCCGGCAAATGTCCGCACTGGAGCGGCTCCACCACAGCCTGCTCGCGGCGCAGACAGGTCAGGGGGATCCGCACGAGGGGTTCAGCGACCAGGCCCACCGCATCCGGATGTGGCGCCGCCATCTGGGCCTGACACCCGGGCGCTTCGCCCGGACACCTCGCTCGATGATGGCGGACTACTTCAACCCCCGCCGGGAGGGCCCGGCCGCGGCGCTCGCGCACTTCCTCTGAACGGCTGGGGCATGTCGCATTCGTTCAAGACGACCCGGGCGCGAGGAAGGCAGCGTGGACTCCACCATGTCCCTCCATGCCGAGTTCCTCGACTACGCCGATGGGGAAACCCTTTGTGAAGGGTACGTCGCCCACGACTCCGCCCACGCGGGCCCGCGCCCCTGTGTCCTGATTGCCCATGCGTGGGATGGGCAGAACGCCATCATCCGCGCGATGGCCGAGCGGTTCGCGGAACAGGGCTACGTGGGCTTCGCCCTGGATGTGTATGGCAAGGGCGTGCGAGGAGACGTGACGGGGGACAACTCGCACCTCATGGGGCCCTTCATGGAAGACCGCGCGCTGCTCCGCCGGCGCATGCGAGCGGCGCTGGAGGCCGCGAGGCGCCATCCTCGCGTGGACCCGGAGCGCGTCGCGGTGCTGGGCTACTGCTTCGGGGGGCTCTGCGCGCTCGACCTGGCCCGCGCGGCTCCGGAGGGCTTGAGGGGCGCCGTGAGCGTTCACGGGATGCTCCACCCGCCACGGCTGGGTCCCCAGCCGCCCATCTCCGCGAGCGTCCTCCTGCTGCACGGCTGGGAGGATCCGACCGCGAAGCCGGACGCGGTGCTGGGTATCGCGCGGGAGCTGACCGAGGCGGGCGCGGACTGGCAGCTCCAGGCCTACGGCCACGCGATGCATGCCTTCACCTTCCCCGGCGCCCAGAGGCCCGAAGCGGGCATCCAATACCACCCGGTCGCCGCGGGACGCGCGGACGCCGCCTTGCGGACCTTCCTGGCGCAGGTCCTGGGTGAAGCGGCTTCGGCTCCGAGGCAAGCTGGGGCGTCAGGGAACGGATGACGGGCGGCCGGCCCGGCGTTCACGTACCGGAGCCTGGGAGGCCCTCATGACGGTCGAAGTGGAGCAAGCGCTGGCGGAGGTGTTGCCGGCGGAGGCCGTCATCACGGATCCGGACGTGCTCGCGGCGCACCGGCGCGACCAGGCGGAGTGGGCGTCCTCGGGCATGCCGAGGGTGCTGGTGCGGCCCACGTCCACGTCCGAAGTACAGGCCGTGCTCCGGGTGGCCACTGCGCTGCGCGTGCCGGTGGTGCCCCGGGGCGCGGGCTCGGGCCTGTCGGGCGGCGCGAACGCGAGCGACGGCTGCATCGTCCTGTCGCTCATGCGGATGAACCGCATCCTGGAGGTGGACCGGCGCGGAATGCTGGCCGTCGTCCAGCCCGGCGCGCTCAACGGCGCGGTGAAGACCGCCGCCGCGGAGCAGGGCCTCTGGTACGCGCCGGATCCCGCGAGCTGGGAGTTCTCCTCCATCGGAGGCAACCTGGCCACCAACGCGGGAGGCCTGTGCTGCGTGAAGTACGGCGTGACGGGCGACGCGGTGCTGGGGCTGGAGGCGGTGCTCGCGGACGGCACCGTGGTGCGCACCGGCGGACGGACGGTGAAGAACGTGGCGGGCTATGACCTGACGCGGCTCTTCATCGGCTCCGAGGGCACGCTGGGCGTCCTCACCGAGGCGACGCTGCGCCTGCGCCCCCGGCCGCCGAAGGCGACGACGCTGGTGGCCGCGTTCCCCACGCTCGTGAGCGCGGGCACGGCCGTCTGCGACATCATGGAGCGTTCGCGCCCCTCCGTGCTGGAGCTGATGGACCGCACCACCGTGCGCGCCGTCGAGTCCTGGAAGCCCATGGGGCTGGACGTCACCGCCGAGGCCCTGCTCATCGCGCGCTCCGACGCGGGTGGCGTGCAGGGCGAAGAGGAGCTGGCATTGATGGTCGCGGCCTGTGAGCGGGCCGGAGCGACCTCCGTGATGAACACCGCGGACGAGGCCGAGGGCGAGCTGCTCATGGGCGCCCGGCGCTTCGCCTTCCCTGCGCTGGAGCAGCGCGGGGCCACGCTGCTGGACGACGTGGGCGTGCCCGTCGTGCGCATCCCGGAGCTGCTCGCGGCGGTGGAGCGCATCGCCCAGAAGCACGGGGTGCTCATCGGGACGTTCGGGCACGCGGGCGACGGGAACATGCACCCCACCGTCGTCTTCGACCGGAAGGACCCGGAGGCGCTGGCCCGGGCGAAGGAAGCGTTCGACGACATCCTGCACGCGGCGCTGGCCCTGGGAGGCACCATCACGGGCGAGCACGGCGTGGGGTCCCTCAAGCGCGGGTTCCTGGGCGCGCAGCTGGGCCCGGAGACGCTTCGCCTGCACCAGGCGATCAAGGGCGCGCTCGACCCGCTGGGCCTGCTCAACCCCGGCAAGGTGCTGTGATTCCGGAGGGTTGGCGGCGGCGCGGGGAAAAATAAGTCCGGTGTCGATCCCACCGGGGCCGGTTCGTCGCGTGGATGAAGGCGACGTTCACCTCATCCCATTTCTTCCGCCAGGAGACGCACCATGGGCAGCAAGATCTTCGTCAACCTCCCCGTCGAGTCGCTGGACCGCGCGGTCGGTTTCTTCACGAAGCTGGGCTATTCGTTCAACCCCCAGTTCACCGACGCCAACGCCACCTGCATGGTCATCAGCGAGGACATCTACGTGATGCTGCTGGTGAAGCCCTTCTTCAAGACGTTCATCAAGAAGGAGATCGCGGACGCCACGAAGACGACGGAGGTGATCATCGCCCTGTCCCAGGAGAACCGCGCCGCCGTGGACGCGCTGATGGAGAAGGCGCTGGCGGCGGGCGCGAAGGAGACCAAGGACACGACGGACATGGGCTTCATGTACCAGCGCAGCTTCGCGGACCTGGACGGCCACCAGTGGGAGACCTTCTGGATGGACCCGGCCGCCGCGCAGCCGCAGCAGTGATTCAAAGGGGGCGCTTCATGCCCTCGTGGCTCGCCACGAATCCCAGCCGCGCATAGAAGCGCTGGGCTTCGTGGCGGCGCCTGTCCGTGGTGAGCTGCATCAGGGCGCAGCCCCACCAGGGGCCGTCAGGGATGCCAGCCCCTGCCGCGGCCTCTCCCCCCAGACGCGATGCCGCGCGGCTTCCGGACTCTTTCGAGGTGACGACCGAAAGGCTCGCGTCACCCACGGCGACACGCACTCGGCGTAAAGTCATGGCCCTCACTGGAACCTGAGCTGGGAGCCACACCATGAAGCTGATGTCGAGCAGTGCCATCGTGACGGGAGCAGGACAGGGCATCGGTCTGGGAATTGCCGCGCGCCTCATGCGGGACGGCGCCAACGTCCTGCTGTTCGGGCGGACACCGGAGAAGTTGGAGGCGGCCGCCGCGGAGCTCAACCGGGCGGCGGAGGGGCGCACCCGGGCCGTGCCCTTCGCGGGAGACGTGGTTCGCGCGGAGGATGTGGCGCGAGCGCTCGAAGTCGCCACGCGTGAGTTCGGCCTCCCGGGCATCCTGGTGAACAACGCCGGAACGGCCACCATCCGCACGGTGCTCGAATTGCCCGAGGCGGAGTTCGACCAGGTCCTGGCCATCAACCTCAAAGGGCCCTTCCTGTTCACCCAGGCTCTCGCGAAGGCGCTCGTCGCCGCGAAGCAGCCGGGCTCCATCGTCAACATCTCCTCACTGAACCAGACGGCGGTGACGGACGGGCTGTCCCACTACTGCGCATCCAAGGCGGGGCTCGCGAACTTCTCGAAGGTCGCGGCTTCGGAGCTGGGGCGTTACGGCATCCGGGTGAATGTCGTGGCCCCAGGCGCCATCCGCACGCCCCTGGCGGAGATGGCCGGCCTGGGGACTGGCGCCATGGCGCAGGGCTTCCTCGCCCACACGCCGCTCGGGAAGGCGTGGGGCGAGCCGGATGACGTGGCGAAGGTGGTGTCGTTCCTCTGCAGCGACCTCGCGTCCTGGATTACCGGAGACACCCTCGCCGTGGACGGCGGCAATCACATCCGCGGGCTGCACAGCTATGCGGACGCGCTGGGCCTCACCCGGCCCGTCGAAGGCTGAGGCGTGGGGGGGGCGCCTCGGCGGCTTCAGTCAGAGCGCCGCAGCGGCAGCCCCGCGCGCTCACGCCGCCACGGGCGGAGAGGTCCCATGGAACTCAATCCTGCCCCTGAGCGACGCCTGTCGGCAGAAGACGACGGCAATCACATCCGCGGGCTGCACAGCCACGCGGACGCGCTGGGACTCACCCGGGCAGGAGCGCTGCCGCATCACGGAGAACCTGGCGGGTGGCCCCAGGACGCCCTGGCACACGCAGGCGTCTTCCCTTTCCTCAAAAGGAACCCGCGTCAGGTTGAAAAAGTCGGGGGACTCGTCTGAAATTGGATGGAGGGTGCGCCCGGACAGATTGGAGTCCGGCCGGCAATTCCTCTCATCCCTACGGACCTTCCCATGTCATTGCGTCGTCTGTCGTTGGTGCTCGTCCCCCTGTACGCGACTTCTCTGGGCTGCGCGGGAGAAGACCTCGAGTCTTCGAATAATCCAGACCCCCTGATGGAGGACCCTCGTGAGGGCACGGCGGTGGTGGGGGGGGACCCGCTGCTGCCGGGCTGCATGGACCCCGACGGGGGCACGGCCCTGGACACCTCCGTGCTGGTGAAGGCGGACAGCCGCTTCCACGCGAGCGACGGCACGGTGACGGCGGTGCCGCAGAACCTGATGGGTCAGGACGTGGAGATCCTCATCCCCAGGGGCCTGGGTTTCGACCGGCGCGTGGGCACGGTGGTGGCAGGGGGGCTGAAATTCGAAAACGTCCCGCATACCGAGTTCTACGTCCGCTCCGGCACGTCCTACTTCCTCACCCGCGAGCGGCGCTTCGACCTGAGCGTCAACCGCGTCGGGCGCGCGGACGCGGTCTACCCGCCCCCCACCGGCGTGCCCGCGCAGGTGAACCTCCAGGGGCTCGCCCCCTGGCAGGACTATGAGTCCATCTCCTCGAAGGGCAGCTACTTCGAGTTCGCCACCGGCGACGTGGACGTCTATGGCTCACTGGCCGGCTCCGTGACGCCCACCACGGGCGACACCTCCTATGTCGACCCCGGCGCCTTCTTCACCAACTCCACCGGCTACCCCATGCCGGCGCTGAGCGCGACCCGGGGGGACCGCCTCTACGTCAACCAGCTCAGCGTGCTCACCGCGGGGACGACGCCGAGCAGTGGCGCGGCGCTGACGTACTCCACCATCACCCGCAGCCTGCGCATGCCGGCCTTCGACTACACGCCGGACGGGGTGTCGCCGCTGACGCTGCAGGGCACGCTGCTCGAGGTGCCGCTGACGTCGGTCTCGCTGGAGTGGCGCCTGGCGGAGTTCACCCGCTGGCGCAAGGACGTCAGCCCCACCGCCGTGCCCACCTATCCGTCGCTCCAGATCATGCCCGTGGCGAACGGGGTGCAGGATGGCTGGGTGGGCTACATGGGCCTGCTCCTGGACCTGTACCTGCCCCGGGGCGAGGACGGCGTCCTCACGCGCCGGTTGAGCTACGGCAACCCCTATCCCTCCACCTGGGGGGTGGTGGGCACCGCGACCTACGCGTTCCGCGCCCCCACCCCGACCGTGGTGGGCATCCGCAGCCACTTCCCCTCCGGCCTCACCTACGTGACGGATCATCTGGACCCGCTGGTGGCCGCGCCCATCCAGCCCAGCGTGTCGCCGCCGCGCGAGCTCCGCATCGACGGCGTGGATGCCTACGTGTCGCGCCAGGTGGGCGCCACCCAGCCTGTGCTGACGTGGCGGCCCCCCGCGATGGGCACGCCCCAGGTCTACATCGTGACGGTCAACCAGCTGATGGCGGACCTCTCCCCCAACCCCATCACGCGCTTCTTCCTGCCCGGGAACCGCACCGTGTTCCGCCTGCCGCCCGGCTTCCTCCAGCCCGGCTCCACATACTTCGTGCGCGTGACGGCGGACGCGTCCCCGCACTACGAGCCCTGGCGCGCGCCCAACCTGAGCCGGGAGCTGCTGCCCATCCAGCACTCGGACACGTACAGCGCCACGTTCACCACGCCGTAGTCCGCGCCCGGCGTCCAACCCGCTACCGCGAAGCCTGGCGGTGGCGGGTGAGGCAGTGAGGCACGCTACCGCTGCGTGCCGGGCTTCTCCCTTCACGGCGCCGCCAGCGTCGAGCACATGAACTCGATGGCTTTCTGGTGCCGCTGCATCAGGCGACGGATCGTCTTCTCGGCGAAGAGCTCCGCCGGGTATTCGACGATCGCATGCAGATAGGTGTCATCGCCGAAGAACTGGAGATCCAGCTCGTTGGGCGTCGTCCGCTCATCCCGCTCAATGGCCTCCATGACCACTCCGCCGTGCCAGGTGTCAGAGATGGCCGTCGGGAAGTTCTGATGACGCAGCATGATGGGGACCAGCGGGACGTGGCTGCTGTCGCGCTGCTTGTGAATGGCGCTGAGGAGTCGCTCGAACGGCAGGGCCTGGTGCTCGAAGGCCCCCAGCACGGTCTGCTTCGTGCGCCGCATCGCCTCGGCGATGTCGGGGTCACCCGACAGATCGATGCGCAACGGCAGGATGTTGATGAAGAAGCCGACGAGGTTCTCCAGCTCCAGCTGGGTGCGGCCCGCCGTGGTCGTGCCGATGCAGATGTCGCTCCGCCGGGTGTACTGCTGAAGCACCATGGCGAAGCTGGTCAGCAGCCCCATGAACAGCGTGGACTGATGGGCCTGGTTGAAGCGGGCGAAGGCCCTGGCGAGGGACTCGGGATACCGGAAGGTGAAGCGGGCCGCGTGCCAGGTCCGGCTGGGCGGCCGTGGAGCGTCGTACGGCAGCTCGAGGTCATCCCGGTAATCCCCCAGGGTCGACTTCCAGTAGTCCAGGTGGCGGTGGAAGTCCTGCTGGCGCTGCCACACCGCGAAGTCGGCGTACTGGATGGGCAGCGCGGGGAGGATGGCCTCGCTGCCCTTCGCATGCGCCTCATAGAGGACGTGCAGGTCGCGGCTCATCACGTTGAACTGCGACCATGCGTCATAGACGATGTGATGCATCCCGATGAGCAGGACATGATAGTCCTCGGTCAGCCGCAGGACGCGGACCATGAACAGCGGGCCGTTCGTCAGGTCATAGACGTGTCCCGCCAGCGCATCCATGCTCGGGATGACGTCGGCCTCGCGCGCGTCCTGGATCAGGATGTCCAGCTCCAGCGTGTCGTGAATCACCTGGATCGGTTCGGAGCGGCCTTCGGGGATCCGGAAGGTGGTGCGGAGGCTTTCATGCCGGGCGACGAGATCCATGAAGGCCGCGCGGAGAGCGGGGATCGACAGAGGCCCGCGCAGCCGGAGACCAATCGTCCCGTTGTAGCTGGTCCGCTGTTCCTCCATGTACTGATGGACGAACCACAGTCGTTCCTGGAGGAATGACAGGGGTATCTCCCGGCTCCTGCCGACGGGCACGACGTCGGGGAGCTGAACCCGGGACGCGTCCTGGAGCCGGGTCTCGATGTGGCGGGCGAGCGCCTCCACCGAGGGCGATTCAAAGATCAGGCTCATCGGCACTTCCACGCGGAAGGCGGCCCGGAGCCGCGAGATGAGCTGCGAAGCCAGCAGCGAGTGCCCGCCGAGGTCGAAGAAGTTGTCGTGCACGCCGATGTGCTTGAGGCCCAGCACGTCGCTGAAGATGGCGGCCAGCCTTCGCTCCAGCTCGGTGCGCGGCGCGACGTACGCCTCGCGGCTGCCGGAGAGGTCCGGCGCCGGGAGCCCTCGCCGGTCGAGCTTGCCATTGGGCAGCCGGGGCAGCGCCTCCAGCACCGTGTACAGCGTGGGCACCATGTACGTCGGCAGTGTCTGCGCCAGGAATTGCCGCATCTCCCGCGGGTCCACCTGCGCGCCCTCCCGGGGCAGCACGTACAGGGCCAGCTGCGCCTGGCCCGTCCCCGGCGGCCACGCCGCCACCACCGCCTGCCTCACCGCCGCGTGCGCGTTCGCCACCTTCTCCACGTGGCGCACGTCCACCCGGTGCCCACGCACCTTTATCTCGTGGTCCCGGCGGCCCAGGTACTCCAGCGTCCCGTTCGCCAGCACCCGGGCCATGTCGCCGGTGCGGTAGAGGCGCGCTCCCGGACGGCTTGAGTAGGGATTGGCGATGAAGCGCTCCGCCGTCAGCCCCGGCTGGCCCCAGTACCCCCGCGCCAGGCCCACGCTGTCTACGTGCAGCTCCCCCCTCACCCCCACCGGCACCCGCCTCAGCTGCTCGTCCAGCACGTACACCTGTGTATTGGCGATGGGCCGCCCTATCGGCACGAAGAGTGTCCCTCCTTCCTCCTCCCCCACCCGCTGGTACGTCACGTCATTGAGCTCGGTGCACCCGTAGTTGTTCCATACCTCCACCCACGGCAGCCTCCGGGCCACGTCCTCCCTCAGGCCCCGGGGCAACGCCTCTCCCGCCGTAATCACATACCGCAGCGAGCGCAGCGTCTGGCTTTGCTCCCCCACCGCTTCCAGCAATGCGGCCAGGTGCGAGGGCACCAGGTGCAGTCGCGTCACCTTCCACTTCTCCACCACTCCGCCCATCGCCGCGCTGTCCTTCACCAGCGCGTCGGGCGCCATCACCTGCGCCACTCCCGCCAGCAACCCGCCCAGCAGCTCCTTCACCGACACCGCGAAGGCAATCGACGTCTTCTGCAGCACCACCTCGCCACTCTCGAAGGGCGTGCGCGCCGCTCCCGCCTGCAGCCAGTTTTGCAGCTGCCGGTAGGGCACCATCACCCCCTTGGGCCGCCCCGTGGAGCCCGAGGTGTACATGAGGCACGCCAGCTGCGCGCCGTCAGGCCGGGCACGCCCCTCCATGGTGCCCTCCGCCAGCTCCGCCAGCGCCGTGTCCGCGAAGCGCAGCTGCGCGTCCAGGTCCAGCCAGACGTCCACCCGCGCTCCGGACGTCTGGCCTCGCCGGCCCACCACCACCCGCGGGGCGGCGTCCTCCAGAATCTGCTCGACGTAGGCAGCGGGGTAATGCGGGTCCACCGGCACGTAGCACCCGCCCAGCTTCAGCAGCGCCACCAGCGCCACCAGCAACTCCGGGGAGCGCTCACTGAGCACCGCCACCCGCGTCTCCGCGCCCACCCCCAGCGTGCGCAGCCGCCTCGCCAGCTGGTTCGCCCGCGCATTCAGCACGCCATACGTCAGTCGCCGGTGGCCCCCTGCCGCGTCCAGGCCCACGCACGCCACCGCTTCTGGCGTTGCCTCCGCCTGCCGCTCAAAGCGCTCCGCCAGGCTCTCCGTCTCCTCCAACCCCCGCCACGTCTCATTCAGCCGCTGGTGCAGCGCCTCTTCCTCTGGCGTCCACAGCAGCACCTCCGTCCCTTCCACCAGCGCCTCCAGCACCTGCTGGTGGTGCGCCACCATCCGCCGCACGGTCGCCTCGCTGAACAAGTCCGCCGCGTACTCCAGCGTCAACTCCAGGCCCGTCCCGTCTCCGAAGAATTGCCAGTCCTGCTCGCTCGCCGTCGTCCGCTCTCCCGTCAGCTCGAAGTCCCCCAGCGCCACCCCCTCACTCCACGCCTCCCCCTTCGCCATGGGGAAGTTCTGGTGACGCACCACCACCGGCACCAGCGGAATCTGGCTGCTGTCCCGCTGCATCCTCAGCGCCCCCAGCAGGTGCTCGAAGGGCAGCGCCTGGTGCTCGAATCCCTCCAGCACCACCTCCCGCGTCCTTCGCAGCACCTCCGCCAGGCTCCCCGCCCCCGCCAGCTGGAGTCTCAGCGGAAGGATGTTGATGAAGAAGCCAATCAACCCCCCCAGCCTGTCCCTCATACACATCTCCGAGCCCAC
>NZ_RAVY01000133.1:0-27909 GCF_003611625.1 Corallococcus sp. CA054B | reverse complement strand
GCGCTGGGGACGGCGGCTCCTGTGGGGCCTGCTTGGCTTTCTGGGGCTCATCGTCCTGCTGGTGGCGGGCGTGCTCGTGTACGCCACCAGTCCCGGCGGCTCCGCCCGCATCGCCCGCCTTGGCGTGGACCTGGCGAACAAGCAGTTCGCCGGCCGGCTGGAGCTGGGCGGGTTCGACCTGGACCTCAACGGCGCGGTCCTCACCGGCATCAAGCTCTACACGCCGGAAGGCGACCTGGCGGCGGAGATCGCCCGCGTGGAGGCGCGGCTGAACCTGTCGCCGCTCCTGGGCCAGCGGGTGGACCTGACGAAGGTCCGCATCGAGACGCCCCGCCTGTACCTGGTGCAGGACGAGCGCGGCCTCAACCTGATGCGCGCGCTGGAGCCCCGGGAGCCCAAGCCCGAGGAGCCTCCCACCGAGAGCAAGAGCGCCCTGCGCATCCACCTCAAGGACTTCGAGCTCAGCCACGGCTACGTGGACTTCCAGCAGGAGCTGCCGGACGGCGGCGAGCGCCAGGTGCGCCTGGAGGAGTTCGGCGCGAAGGGCGAGGGCCACTACGCGCTGGCGGACATGGACTTCGCCGCGGACCTGCAGGCCACGGGCGGCCTCACCCGCCCGCTCAAGGGGCCGGTGCGACTGGCGCTCAAGGGCCAGGGCAAGGACGTGGTGCGCCAGGTGGACGCGCAGCTGGGCCTGGCGGGCATCGAGGCGGACCTGGGCGCGAAGCAGACCGGCGAGACGGCCGCGGCCGTGGAGCTGCGCCGGCTGACCGTGCCGCCCGAGCCTGTGAAGGCCTTCGTGCCCGCGTATCCGCTGGTGGTGCCCATTGAGGCGAAGGGCACCGCGTCCATGGACGGCGACCTCGCGAAGGCCCAGCTGGGCGCGTCCGCGGGCAAGGCCACGCTGGACCTCACGGGCGACGTGAACCTCAAGACGTTCCGCACCTCGGAGACCACCGTGAAGGCGCGCGGGGTCAACCTGGCGGAGCTGATGGAGAACGGCATCCCCACCAACATCGCCGCGGACCTGGTCGCGCACGGCGGTGGCGACAGCGTGGAGACGCTGGACGGCGACGTGGCCCTCACGGTGACCCCGTCCGAGTTCCGGGGCCAGTCGGTGGGGCCCATCGAGCTGAAGGCCAGCGCCAAGGACGGCCGCTACAACGTGGGCAACCTGCGCGTGATGATGCCGGGCGCGGCGTTCGTCGCGTCCGGCGAAGGCACCGTGAAGGCGCTGGAGGCGCGCGGCAGCCTGTCCGCGGGCAACCTGAAGCTCCTGTCGCAGGCGCTCGACAAGCTGCTGCCCGGCGGCACCGTGCCGCCCATGTCCGGCAGCGGGTCGCTGGAGCTCCTGGTGCAGGGGCCGCCGCGCTCGCCGGGGGTGAAGGCGGACGGCAACTTCGTGGCGCTGAACTACGGCGACATCGCCATCCAGGACCTGTCGCTGAAGGCGAACGTGCCGGACGTCACCCGTCCGCTCACCACCGACGCCACCGTGCTGGTGAGCGAGCTGAAGACCGCGGGCAAGACGTTCCGCGACCTGTCGCTGGCGCTCACCACCGACCAGAACCGCGAGCTGAAGGCCAGCGTGCGCGTGGACGGCGACGCGAAGCTCGCGCTGGGCGTGGAGGGCACGGTGGACGAGGACAACGAGGGGCTGGCCATGCGCGCCTTCTCGCTGTCCTGGCCGGAGGCCACCTGGACGCTCCAGCAGCCCACGCACCTGGCCTTCGGTGGCGGGCGCATCGCGCTGACACCGCCGCTGGCGCTCGCGTCGGGGCCGCAGACCTTGAAGCTCGCCGCGGTGAAGGACGGCGAGCGCGTGGACGCGCGCATCGACCTGGGCGCCTTCGACTTGTCGAAGCTGCCGCGCATCGCGGTGCCGGAGGACCTGGGCCTGGGCGGCACGCTGTCAGGCCACGTCGCGGCGAAGGGGCGCATGGCCCGGCCGGACGCGGACGTGGACCTCACCCTCGCGGATGGCCGCGCTCGCGGCTACGAGGGCCTGGGGCTCCAGGTGAAGGCGCGATACGTGAAGGACCGCGCCACCGGCACGCTGGGCGCGGAGCTGAACGCGGCGCGCGTGGCCTCCAGGTTCGACGTGCCCGTGCAGGGCGTGCTGCGCCGGCGCAACGAGCCCCTGTCCCTGACGGTGAACCTGGAGAAGCTGGACGTCGCGGAGGTCCTGAAGCTGGCGAACCAGCCAGCCGGGCCTACCGGTCAAATCACCGGCACGCTGGTGGTGGACGGCTCCGCGAAGGACCCTCGCCTGGACCTGAAGGTGGTGGGCGCGGACCTGCGCTACCCGGGCCGGCCGGAGGCGCTCTTCGCGCAGGCGCTGGGCTTCGAGCTGCACGCGAACTCCGACGCGAATGACGCCACGCTGAGCGCGCGGCTGGACGTGAAGGGTGTCGCGCCGCGGGCCCATGTCCTGGTGAAGACGCCCTTCACGCTGGGCGGTGTCATCGCGAAGCCGCCCACGCCCGCGCAGGCGCTGGAGGCGCCGCTGCACCTGGAGGCGCTGGTGGCGGAGCTGCCCCTGAAGCTGCTCCAGGGCGCGGAGGGCGTGGACAAGCCGGCCGGCACGGTGACGCTGAAGGCGGACGTGAACGGCTCCGCGCTCGCGCCGCGGGGCCGCGTGGAGATGCAGGCGAAGGGCGTCACCGCCAATGGCCTTCCTCCCCTCAACGGCACCGCGCTGGCGCTGGCGGGCAATGAAGACGTGAAGCTGACGCTGGACGTGCAGCGCCCCAACGGGCCGCTGGCCACGCTGGAGGCGCGCGTGCTGGCGCCGCTGGCCGCGCTCCAGGACCGCGAGGTGGTCAGCCGCGTGCCCTTCCGGATGAAGGGACGCGTGGGGCCCGTGCCCCTGAGCGAGATTCCCGGCATGGTGGTGGAGCCGGCGCAGGGCAACCGCGGGCCGCAGGGCGTGCTGTCCATGGAGCTGGTGGCGCGCGGCACGCCGGAGGCCCCGGAGCTGGAGCTGAACGCGGGCATGCAGGGGCTGGGCGTGGCGCAGACGGCGCTGGGCCAGGCGCGGCTGCACTACTCCTACTCCCAGGCGAAGTCCCTCTTCGACGCGATGCTCACCGCGCCCGGCGGCGGGTCGCTGCTGCTGGGCGGCACCATGGACCTGGACCTGTCGCTGCCCGCGCTCCAGTCCGCGCAGGGGCTCGCGAAGAAGGCGGAGCGGGCGCCGGTGGAGGTGTCGCTGCGCGCGCGCCGCTTCGACCCGACGTTCCTCTCCGGCATCTCCCCGTACGTGCGCTCGCTGGGCGGCATCATGCAGGCGGACGCGAACCTGGGCGGCACCGTGGGCGCGCCCACCTTCAAGGGCGACCTGCAGTGGAAGGACGGCCGGCTGGGGCTGATGGGCTTTGGCGAGTACCACGACATCCAGCTCGCGCTGAACGCGTCGCAGGAGCGAATCGACCTCAAGAAGCTCACCGCGAAGTCCGGCAACGGCACGCTGGAGCTGACGGCCACCGCGAACCGCCAGGGCAAGAGCGGCGAGTTCGCGCTGCAGGGCAAGGGCCACACCAAGAACCTGCCCATCGTGGTGGAGGACCAGCTCATGGCCCTCCTGACGCTGAACCTGTCCATGAAGGGCAGCCTCAGCGAGCGGCTGGTGAACATCAGCGACCTGTCCATCCCGGAAGCGCACGTCGAACTGCCGGAGGCCAAGCGCAAGGACCTGCAGCCCCTGGAGCGCCCCGTGGACGTGGTGATGGTCCGCAACGGCGTGCCGGTGGACAAGCGCAAGAAGAAGGAGAAGGCGCCCACGCAGGTGGCCACGTCGCAGAAGGCGGAGAACCCGCGCAACGCCCCGGACTCGCCCGGCATGCCCGGCAACCCGGAGCCCACCGTGGGCGGCAGCGGCGGCGCGGGCGGGCCCACGTCGCAGGCGGAAGCCGAAGCCCTGGAGGAGGAAGGCGAGGACGAGGGGCCACCGCAGCGTCAGTTCTGGGTGAACATCAACGCGCCACGCAACCTGTGGGTGCGCGGCACGGACCTCAACGTCCAGCTGGGCCTGTCCGAGGGCTTCCGCGTCGAGTACGCCAACGAGGCGCGCATGTTCGGCGAGGTGATGGTGCTGCTGGGCCGCGTGGACGTGCTGGGCCGCCGCTTCGACGTGCAGCGCGACAGCCAGGTGCGCTTCACCGGCCCCGTGATGATGCCGTACATCAACGTCACCGCCGAGCACCGCAACGACAACGCGAACGTCACCGTCTTCGTCACCGTGCGCGGCCAGGGCAAGGAGGTGACGCTGAAGACGACGAGCGAGCCGGCCCTGCCGGAGTCGGAAATCTACACGCTGCTCGCCACCGGCCGGCGCACGCTGGAGCGCGGCTCCGGCGCGTCCATGAACGCGGGCGCGCAGGCCGCTTCCGTGGTGGGCTCGTTCGTCGCCAACGAGGCGCGCAAGGCCATCGCCTCGAAGCTGCCCCTGGACGTGCTCTCCATCGAAGCGGGTGACAGCGGCATCGCCGGCACCAAGCTGGAGGTGGGCACGTACGTGACGGACAAAATCTACGTGGGCTACACGGGCCGCGTGGGCGCCAACCTCCAGCGAGGGGAGAACGCCAACGCCGTGCGCTTCCAGTACCTCTTCAGCCCGCGCTGGAGCCTGGAAGGCATGTACGGCGATGCGCGCTCCGGCGGCCTGGACCTCATCTGGACCAAGGAATACTGACCCACCGGGTAGCCCCGGCCGGGCGCCGGCCAGGTGCTTGGCTCGCTTTGCCTGCGCTCCTAGTCTTGCCCTGAACAGTCCGGACTGGGCCCCATCCAGACGTCTCCATCTCCGCGCGCCCACGCACGGCAACAGCGAGACATGGAGAGCGCATGGCCTGCAAGTACTGTGGGTTCGGCAAGAGCGACATCTGCTGGGCCTGTCTGACCGAGATGGAGGAGAACCAGGACCTGGAGCGTGCCCACCGGCGGCTCGACGCCTACGCCCGGATCATCCTCTGGAACTTCAAGAAGACCCAGTGTGTCGCCGTGGCCCACGTCGGCGACACGCTCTACGTCTGCGCCAACGACACGCGGACACTCAGCGCGGAGGGCGTCGCGACCTTGCTGGGGAACGTGCATACGAAGAAGCCCCCGGCCTACGACAAGGAAAAGAAGCAGAAGGCCATCGAGGCCTGGGACCAGGACGACCCCCGGTGGAAGAAGCTCTTCGGCCCGGAGACCGGCGGCTATGCGTCGCTCGAGGAGTACAAGCAGGAGCGGATCAACATCGACCTGAACAAGGTCCATGCGTGGTGGAACAAGGGCTACCAGTTCCGCACCATCATGGTGCTCCCCGCTCTCAAGAAGATGCACGCGGAGGTGCGGCTCCTGTCCTATCTGGTCGGGAACATCGACCTCAGCAACGCCCTGGACCTCTACCTGGGCGTCTCCTATCTCTGTTGCCGGTGGTGCTCCGCGTTGTTTGACTCCTACAACTCGGCCGCCGCGCGTCTGTCCATCCTCCTCAGGACCCCCACGGTCGGGACGCGCGGGCGCCACCCGGGCATCCCCGAGAACGCATGGACCTCCGTGGTGCCTGAGTCGAACTTCCAGATTTCCAAGAGCGCGCTCTTCTGGAAGCAGGTCCGTGAGGGATGGAAGCCGACCTCCAAGAAGGCGGAGCCCATCCTCTTCGGACACATCATGGAGGACGTGCCCTCGGACAGCGATGAGGACAGCGATTAGGGGGCCACCCCGGAGGGACGGCCCCCACGTGGCTTCACGCTACAGCGCGTACGCCGCGTAGCACGTGCCCATGGGCCCCACGCCCGTGGAGCCCGCGCCCGGCGCGTCCCGCCACACGCCTTCCGCGCCGCACTGCTGCCAGAGCGTGCTGCTCACCTGCACGCAGGTGCGCACGGGCACGCCGCGGCCCAGGCGCGTGGAGACGCAGTACGGGAAGGACACGTTGCAGTTGGACGGCTTCGCGGCCGTGCCGCCAATGAAGACGCCCTGCGAGCACTGGCGCCACAGCGCGTCCGACGAGCTCTGCACGCACGAGCCCTCCGGCACCGTGGCGTCCACCGTGCCGGAGTAACAGCCCTCCGCGGTGGTGAGCGTCCACGCGTACGCCGTCTTGTAGCGGTTGTAGATGGACGCCATCAGCGACGAGCCGCCCACCGTGGTGCGGCCGCACTGGATGGCGTACGCGCCCACCCAGGGCGTGTACGTGTAGAGCGCGGCGGTGGCGTGGTTCACCGGCTTCACCGAGCACGGATCCGACGTGGACTTCGTCACGCCCGTCTTCCAGCCGGAGATGGTGGCGCGCCCCGCCTCCAGGTCGGTGAGGTAGCCACGCATCTTCTTCGCCGCGCACTCCACCTGCTTGCCGAAGCCCACGTATTGCGCGTCACAGCCGCTGCCGTCCGGACAGCCACAGCCCGTGGCCTTGCTCAGGTTGGTGGACGTGCCGCTCTGGATGAGGCTGGACTCGCCCTGGATGCGCGCCAGCATGTACAGCGGGCTGATGTTGCTCGCGCGCGAGCGCTCCACGATGAGCGTCGCCGCCGTCTTGCCGTAGGCCGGGTCCGTGTAGCCCGCCAGGTACGAGCCCTGCTGCTGGAGGAACGCCTGCACCTGCGCCGGCGTGATGCCCGCCCCACCCGTGACGTCCGAGTCCTCCAACAGGCGGTGCATGTCGTACTTCGTCGTCGCCTCCTGGAGCACCTGCCCGGTCAGCTCGTCGATGACGGGCTCGGGGGTTTCATCCAGGGGACCGCAGCCGGCCGCCAGCAGCGCCGGCACCAGCAACACACACAAACGGAGCTTCATCACACACACCTCGGGGGAAGGCCGGCTGTAGGCCGGTGGGGCGAGCGTGACTCAAGACTTCCCGGCAAGGGAGGGAAAAGCTCCCAGGCGGCGAGGGGCATGGGAGGACAGGGGCGGAGTAGAGTTCTGGACATCATGCGGACCCCTGCCCTGTTTCGTCGGAAGTGTTGGCCGTTCCTCGCCGCGGGCCTGCTGGCCGTGGCGGGCTGTTCGGATTCGAGTGACCCGGGTGAAGAGCCCGGGCCGGGCACGGATGGGCCCGGGGTGACGCCGGGCGACGGCTCGGACTGCCTGGGCGCGAAGTTCCTCACCTCGCTGGGCAAGAGCACGGTGCTGGTGGGCGCGCAGATGGAGGAGGAGACCTCCGGGAAGGCGCCCTTCGATGTGCGCTACCTCTACGTCGCGGCGGGCCTGTTCGACTCGAAGGACGCATGCCAGTCGTGCACGTCCGGGTGCACGTCCGATGGCAACTCGTGCGTCGGGGGCGGCTGCAATTGGTGGGGCTGCTGGCAGTACGACCAGGATCCGCCCGGTGCCTACGTGCGCGACTTCATCAAGGCCACGCAGGCGAAGGGCCAGATTCCCTTCATCACCTACTACGAGGCGTTCCAGGCCAGCGGCTACACCGAGGGCGAGGAGCAGCTGAAGGCGCTCAACGACTCGGCGTTCCTGGGCCGCTACCTCGCGGACTGGCGCTTCCTGCTGAAGCAGGTGGGCCAGGAGAAGGTGCTGCTCCAGATCGAGCCGGACATGTGGGCCTACCTCCAGTTCTTCCCCAAGGACGGCAAGGCGCAGTCCACGCCGGTCGCGGTGAAGGCGGCGAACCCCACGGACTGCGGCAGCCAGGAGAACAACGCGGCCGGTCTGGGCAGGTGCATGATCGCCATGGTGCGCAAGTACGCGCCCAACGCGAAGGTGGGCCTGCACGCGAGCGCGTGGGCGACGAAGACGGACGTGTCGGGCAACACGGACCCGTCGTTCGACGTGGCGGGCGAGGCGAACAAGGTCGCGGACTTCCTCCTGTCGGTGGGCGCGAGCGACACGGACTTCGTCACGGTGGAGGCGTCCGACCGCGACGCGGGCTGGTACCAGCAGACGACGGGCAGCGCGGTCTGGTGGGATCCGGAGAACCGCAAGCTGCCGCACTTCCAGCAGGCCTTCACCTGGGCGAAGGCGGTGTCCACGCGGCTGAACAAGCCGCACCTCTGGTGGCAGCTGCCGGTGGGCAACATGTCCCTGCCCAACATCAAGGAGCAGTGGCGCGACAACCGCGTGGACTACTTCCTCACGCACCCGGGTGAAGTGGCCGCCGCGGGCGGCGTGGGCATGCTCTTCGGCGCGGGCAACTACGAGCAGACCACGCCGGAAACGGACGGCGGCAACCTGGTGAAGCGCGTGAAGGCGTACAAGGACGCGGGGGGCCAGGCCGCGTGCGTGAAGAACTGAGCCGCTGAAGCGGTGCCGTGCGCCCGGGCCGCGTTCAGGCCCGGGCCCGCGTGCGCTTGGAGGCGGCGGCCTTCTTCGCCGCGGGCTTCTTCGCCGCGGGCTTCTTCGCCGGGGCCTTGGCCTTCGCTTCCTTCCGGGCCTGCATCTTCTGGATGTACTGCGCGGCATCCGGCGTCTCGCAGGCCGTGTCGCCGTGGTCCACCTCCACCCTGCCCAGCCGCTTCGCCGTCGCGAGCGCCGCGGTCTGGACCGCGCCTCCGGTGGAGCCCACCGCGATGAGCGCGCTGTTCATCGCCTCGCGGACGCGGTTCTTCGCGCCGGGCAGTTCCTGCTCAATCCGCTTCACCCACGGCAGCAGGTCCTCCCCGGCGAGCACCGCGGTCTTCATGAGGAGCGCGGCCAGGCTCTGCCACCCTGCCCGCCCCACCCATTCGGACTTCGACTGTGTCCACGTGAGCGCTTTCGCCGCGTGCGGTGAGCGCAGCACCACGTTCGTCACGAAGACGTCCGTGAGCGTGTGCCAGTCCAGCCCCTTCGCCCAGGCGTCCAGCTCCTTCCAGGGCATCGCGGGCGCGTCCACCACCATCGTCGCCAGCAGCCGCGCCTCCGTGTGGCCCGACGCCCAGAGCGCCCGGGCGAGCGCCGCGTCCGTGCCGATGCGCTTCTTCAACACCGTCAACGGACCGAAGTTCACACCGGACAACGGCCGTGGAGCCCCGTGGCGCAGATAGGTCTTGCGCGTCTGCTCCGTGCCCAGCCGCTCCAGCTCCCGCATCGTCTCGTCCAGGGTCATGGTGCGCGGGATTCTGCCAGCACTAGCTCAAACGAGTGACTGTCACTCCCCGAGTGCCTTCTCCAACTTGCGGCCCGTGAAGGGTGGATGTCTCACCACGCGAGGGGGAAGCGATGACCAGCGCTGAGTACCTGTCCGATGTGGAGTCCCTCGATGCCATGGACCCCTGGGAGGGCGCGGATGCCCTCCAGGAGTTGGAGGACCTGGCGGACGAATTCAGCGACCTGGAGTCCTTCGAGGCGGAGGGCTTCGAGGAGGACCCCTTCGAGCCCTCGGCCTTCGAGTCCTCGGGCTTCGAGGACGACGGCTTCGAGGAGCTGTTCGCCGAGGCAGAGGCGGAGGACGCCTTCCTGGAGGAGGACGGCTTCGAGGGGTTCGAGGCGAACCCGGCCACGGGGCTGTTCATGCCGGCCTCCAGCAACCGGCTCGTGTCCGGTCCCGCCGCGGTGGCGCTCGCGCGGACGCTCAACCCCTTCGTGCTGGAGTCCATGGACGCGGATGACGCCGAGGCCTTCTTCCGCCGCATCACCCGGCGCGTCCGCAGCGCCGCGCGCGGCATCGCCCGGGGCGTGCGGCGGGCGGGCCAGCTGGGGGCCGCGGCGCTGCGCCGCGCGGGGCCGCTGATTGCCCGCGCGCTGCCGGTGGTCCAGCGCGTGGCGGGGCTCGCGGGGCCGTGGGGGCGCGTGGTCGCGGCGGGCATTGGCGCCGCGCAGGGGCTGCTGCGGGGACAGGGATTGCGCGGTGCGCTCGCGGGGGCGGTGGGTGGCCTGATTCCAGGCGTGGGCGGGCGCATCGCGTCCTCTATCTTGCGCGGCGACGGCGCGGATGACGACGCGTCGCTGGACGCGCTCGCGGACATGGCGGATGCGCGGCAGGTGCCGGCCGCCGTGGCCCTGCCGCTGGGCGCGGGGCTCGCGGCGCGGGTGGTGACACGGCAGGCGGTGCCCATGAGCACCGCGCTCGGTGCCGCCGCGCAGGGTGTGCTGCGCTCGCGCTCGCGCGGCGTGGAGCGGCTCCTGATGCGGCTCGCCCAGCAGGCGCCGGGCACCCCGGGCCGGCGGCTGCGGCTGATGCGCCTCATCGCCCGGCTGGCGGCGGGGAACCTGCGCCTGCGCGGCCCGAGCGGCGCCATCACCGCCCTGCCGAGGGTGGTGCAGGGCGCGGGGCGCCGGGTGCTCACGCGCGCGGTCCAGATGCCCTCGATGGGTGTCGTCCCGCCGCGCCTGGCCGCTCGGCGGGTGCATGCCCGGCGGCACGTGCTGCGCCGCATCCCCATCGCCGCGGTCAGCGCCGCGAGCGTCCGCCGCGCCTAGGTCAAACCACTCACGGAGTCTTCAGGACAAGGAGGAGTACCCATGCAACCGCAGCCTTTCGAAGAGGAGTTTTCGGGCCAGGGCGATGAGATGTCCGACCTGTTGGCAGAGGGCGAGGAGGGCTTCGAGGACGAAGGCATGGAGGATCCCTTCGAGGGCGAAGGCTTCGAGGACAACCCCACCACCATGGAGGACCCCTTCGAGGACAACCCCAACCCCATGGACGAGGGCTTCGAGGCCGAGGGCTTCGAGGACAACCCCGTCACCATGGACGAGGGCTTCGAGGCCGAGGGCTTCGAGGACAGCCCCATCAACATGGACGAGGGCTTCGAGGGCGAGGGCTTCGAGATGGACAACCCCAACGCCCTGGAGGACACCTTCGCGGACGCGATGGACGCCCAGGACGAGGACGAGTTCCTCCGTCGCCTGGCGGCCGGCGCGCGAAGGCTGGCCACCGTGGCCGGGCCCACCTTCCAGCGCATCCGCCGCAGGGCCATGCCCATCGCCATGCGGCTCATCCGCCAGGCCGCGCCCCGGCTGGGCGGCATCGCGGGCCAGGAGATTGGCCGCACCCTGGGCGGGCTGCTCCGCGCGGATGCGATGGACGCCTTCGCGGACGCCGCCGGTGACTACGCGAGCGACGAGGACATGGACGCCTTCAACCGCGTGCTGGGCGGGCTGGCGGCGCGGCACGTGGTCCGCTCCACCATGTCTCCCGCGCGCCGCCGGCAGTCGCCCCAGCAGGCCCGGGCGCTGGGACGCGCGGTGGGCCAGATGACGACGCAGCTCGCCTCGCGCATCAGCCAGCGCTACGGCCCGCGGGCCCTGCCGGCGGTGACGCGCGTGGTGCGGCAGGTGACGCGGCTGGTGCGCCAGCAGGGCGCGAGCCCCCAGGCGGTGCCGCGGATGCTCCGCCGCATCGGGACGCGCGTCATCGCAAGCCCGCGCGTGGTGCGCCGCCTGGCCCGGACGAGCGCCGCCGTGCGGCAGCTCCGGGCGCGCGCGGGCCTGCGCCGGACGGGGCTGCGCGGCCGGATGAACCCCATGATGGGCGGCCCCGGCCTGCGCCGGCTGCGGACCGTCACGCTGCGGGGGCCGGTGCGCGTCATCGTGCGGTGAGGTGAGGGGACGTGAGGGGCAAGGGGGAGGCGGGCACATGGCGGACGCGCTTCAGCAGTTCCTGCGGGCCAAGGTCCAGAGCATCACGTTCCGGGCGGGGCGGCTGTCGCGCCTCACGCCGCAGGACGTGGGCATCCGGCCCCGGGACGTCCCCTACGCCCCCTCCGCCGCGCACTTCGCCGCGGCCAACGCGCGCCTGGGCGAAATCGACCGCGACGTGCGCCGCGCCCTGTCGCGGCTGAACGGCCGGCTGCGCGACGCCCCTCTCAGCTCCGACGAGGTGTTGGAGCGCAATGCGCTGCTGGAGCGCGAAATCGACCGCGCCCGCCGCGCCTACGGCCTCTTCTTCGACGTCTTCAGCCAGCGGGGCACGCGGTTCGCGCCAGCGCTGGCGGCCTGCGACGCCATCGCGGTGGACTGCTTCCAGGCCGTGCGGCTGGCCGCGCCGGGCCTCTTGCACAGCCCGATGCTCAAGCCGCTCACCTACCTGGAGCACGGCTTCTCCCCGGCCACCTTCCGGCGCGGCGTGTTGCTGAGCCGGCTGCTCGGGGAGCGCAACCCCTTCCCGCTCATCCGCGTGCCCTACGAGCGCGTGGAGGCCCCGTGGGGCATGGGCGTCATCCTCCACGAAATCGGCCACAACCTGCAGGCCGACCTGGGCATCTGGCAGGAGACGCAGGTGGCACTCCAGCGGCGGGTGCTGCACGCCACCGGCAACCCGTGGCTCACGCGCCTGTGGGGCCGCTGGCACAAGGAGATCTTCGCGGACCTCATCGCGTGCCTGCTCGGAGGGCCCGCGTCGGTGCACTCGATGAAGGACTTCCTCGCGTACCCGTCGTCACGGGTGCTGACGTTCCATCCGCTCAGCGCGCACCCCACGCCGTTCCTGCGCGTGTTCATCCAGGCGGAGATGCTCCGGCGCATGGGCTTCATCCGCCGGGCCTGCGACGTGCGCGACAACTGGGACCGGCTGTACCGCGCGCGGCTGCCCTACGCGCGCATCCCACGGCTGCTCCTGTCCACGGCGGCGCGGCTCATCCCGCATGTCGTGGATGAGATTGCGTTCCAGCCCCGCCGGGGCCTGGCGCAGCGCGCGTTGGTGGACGTGGTGCCCTTCTGGCATTCGGATCAGGAGCGCATCGACCGGGGCGCGGAGTCGTTGGCGCGCGGGCACATCCCTCCGGGGCTGCCACCGCGCTACGTGGTGAGCGCCAGCCGCGAGGCGCTCGAACGGAGGCTGGCCTCGCCCGAGCGCATCTCGCGGACGGTGCTCAATCATCTGGTGAAGCTCGGCACGCGCAACGCGCGGATGCCGGGTGTGGGCGTCACCCTGGCCGCATGACAGGACCTCAAGGGAGGGACGATGTACGAGAACGTGAAGGGGAGAAGCCCCGCCGCAACCATCGAGTTGGCCTCGAGCGCGAAGTCGAAGTTCGACGAGTTCCTGCGCCGTCAGCTCGGCGTGTCCGACGCGCGTGACCCCAAGGCGGTGGTGTACGCGCTGCGAAAGCTCTACCCGACCACGGCCGCGCGCCTGGACGACGAGAGCCGCGGCCAGCCCATCCGCGTCACGGCCACGCCCGAGCCGGCCATGGCCATGGTCACCGGCATGATGGACTCGCCGGGTCAGCGCAGGTTCCGCCAGGAGCGCAAGGCGCTGGTGGACGACCTGGAGATCGCCGTGAACCTGGCCTCCAACCGCGACTTCAAGGCGCCGGTGTGCGGCTGGCGCGACTCCATCCTCGCGGAGCTGGACGAGGGCGAGGCCGCGGCGAACCTGGCGGTGGACCCCGTGTCGCGCGACCGGGCCTTCTATTCCATCCGCAAGCTGGGGGACACCGCGCGCGTGGCGCGCCTGGTGGGCATGGTGAACCCCGCGGTGGTCCAGGAGTTCGGCCGGCTCGCGGCGACCATCGACGACAACGCCACGCTCCTGCGCATCCTGGCGGGCGAGGCGCTCTTCCGCGCCGGCTTCGACAAGGGCGGCACGGTGTTCCAGGTGGCGCTCCAGGACCTGCGCCAGCGCCGCGAGGCGCTCATCAACTCGCTGGAGCAGCTCACCGCCACGTCCATCCAGGAGGGCTACGACGACTGGGGTGACGGCCAGGCGTCCTACGGCAAGCTGCTGGAGCAGTTGCGCGCCCGGGGGCAGTCGGACCTGCGCGCCATCGTCCGGCCGGATGCCATGTCACGGCTCCTGGACGTGCTGCTGAACCACACGCCCCGGCAGAACTCGGAGGACATGCGCGGCATCGCGTCCGCGGTGCCCGTGGAGCTCATCCAGCTGCGGCGCCTGCGGGACGTGGCCGGCAGCCTGCTGGACACGTCCACCACCGGCTTCTCCAACTCCGGCGGCAGCAGCCGGGGCGTCGCGCTGAACGCGAAGGTCCAGGGAGCCTCCGCGCCCCTGGCCGCCTTCGTGGAGGCGCTCACGCTCTTCATCGACGCGTTCGACCGGCCCAACGCCGGAGCGCGGCTGCTCAACCTGGTGCTCCCCGTCCCGCTGACCTTCCGGGACCTGACGGGCAAGGAGCAGGAGCTGAACGACAAGTTCCGGGAGCGCAACGACACCCAGGAACTCATCGAGGACCTGCTGATGGACCCCAACACGTCGGTGGAGTTCTGGAAGGAGCTGGCGCGGTTGGATCGCAAGCTCTACCACCTCGACCGGCTCATCGACCTGTTCCTGCTGGACTACGACGAGGCCGTGGTGCCGGGCGGCAACCGCGTGGACCTGCACGAGGAGATGATCGAGCAGCTGGACGACAACGTGGACGTCTTCAACGTGAACCCGGCGTTCCTCCGGGAGCAGTGCGGGCTGGAGGAGGACTCGCTGGAGCTGGCGAAGACGCTGACCCAGGAGGCGCCCGGCCAGGCGGAGGAGATTGAGGACGACCGGAACCACAAGTACGGCTTCACGCAGGGCGCGCACTGCAACACCGGCGAGCCCTTCACGGTGCCTCCGCCGATCCGCGTCTCGCTGGACCGCATCGAGAAGAACCTGGAGCCGAGCATCATCAGCCCCGGGGCCACCGTGGCCCCTCCGCTGGACACGGAACCCGGCGAGCGGGAGGTGTCCGCCTCCGCCACGGCGGGCAACGGGGCCAGCCTGGACGACGTGGCCTCGCTCATCGAGAAGAGCCGGGCGCGCATCATGACGGACGTGAAGCAGCAGCTGGAGGCCCAGGGGCCGGAGCTGGCCCGCCAGCTGGAGGCAGCGTTCTCGGATCAGCTCAAGGCCGTGGAGCGCATCATCGCGGGCAAGGAGCGGCACGGCGCGGACAGCCGTCCCGCGCCGGTCAACGGGCACGCCAAGTCGGGCCACACGCGCCGCCACGTCCGCCACGCGCGCAAGCCGTGAGCCTTGCGCGCGCACCGGACTGAAAACCCTTTCCTTCAACGTCATTGACCCAGGTGGCATGCCATGAGCATCGGTACGGCAGAAGCCCTTCAGCGGCTGTTCTCGCAGTGGAAGCGGGAAGTCCTCGCCAACGTCACGTCGGATGAGCAGCGCACGGAGCTGCAGAAGCAGTTGGCGCTCCGGGAGGAGGAGCTGCTCGCCAGCGCCTCCGACGGCTCGACGGCGTCGCTCTTCTCGGACCTGATGGGGTTGGGCAAGGACGGAGCGCCCTCCTTCGACTCCATCAGCCGGCCGCTGCTCGTCCAGGACTTCGATGAGTCCGTCATCGAGACGCAGCTCCACGCGACCGCGGAGCTCTATTACATCTACCAGCACGAACGGATGAAGGTGTTCCAGGTGGCGGGCGTGCTCCTGCGCCTCTTCCACGACGGGCGCATGCGCATCCAGCGGGGCCCCGGCGCGCGGGCGCTGTACCTGATGGAGAAGCACCAACCGCTGCGCTACAAGCCGCGCGACCGGCAGCTCGCGTACCGGCGCGCGTTCAACTACGGCAGCCTGGCGGCGCCGCCGGGCGCGGTGATGTTCCGCAACTTCCACCGCGAGTTCGTCGCCTTCGTGTCCGCCATCGCGCAGTACTTCCGCGACCTGCTCATTGGTGAGGTCATCCGCGGCTCGCAGCAGCTGAACGAGCGGCCCTTCGCGAGCCAGGCCACCATCCAGCGGCTGGGCACGGACATCCGCTGGCAGATCGACCGCGCCACCTACGGCAACATCCTGGCGCTCACGGTGGAGGTGGGCGAGTACCTCAAGACCATCCTCGACGCGATGGAGACGCCGGACATCAAGAAGGCCTTCGACGCGAACACCAAGTGGGACGTGATTGAAGTGGTGTCGCAGCGCTACCTGGGCGGCGCCGGGGAGATTTCGCAGCGCTCGAAGATGGCGGACGCGGGGCGCCTCTTGCTCAACTTCGTCGCGGACAACCCGTTCAAGACGCGCGACTTCAGGGACTTCCAGACGGAGGTGATGCCGCTGGGCCCGGTGGCGGAAGAGTGGATCGCCGCGTACCGGATGACGCCGGATGGCCGCTCGTTCCGGGGCGTGTCCCCCACCCTGCGCCAGACGCTGGGCATCACCAGCCCCGCGCCGGCGATGCGCTGAAGAAGGGAGGCGCGTCATGGACATCCCGCTGCATCCCCTGATGGAGGCGGGCACGAGGGCCGCCTCGGCGCCGCGCACCAACGTGTCGCGGATGGTGGCCTCGGCGGTGGCGGGCCAGGTGTCCCATCCCGTCGTGCGCGCGTCGCCCTACCGCATTGGCCGGGATGGGGTGCCCCGGTTGGTGCCGGGCAGCGGCGGCATCGTGCTCAACCGCCGCGTGGGAGACCGCGCGGTGGGGCTGGCCGCGGACCACATGGAAGCGGGCGTGTCGCTGCACAACACGGGGAAGGACGACGTCGGCCAGCGCGGCGGCTCCAACCGGGCGCTGATGTTCTATGCGTGCGTGGGCAACCGCGCGCGCGTGACGAGCGGTCCCGCGAGGGGCGCCGTGGGCACGGTGGTGGGCAAGCACGGCGGCATCAACCACGTCATCGTGGACTTCCCGCCCGCGGTGAAGCGCCGGCTGTGCATCGGGGACCGCGTGCAGCTGGATGCGTACGGCCAGGGGCTGGAGCTGCCGGACTTCCCGCAGGTGCGCGCGCTGAACCTGTCGCCCCGGCTGCTGCGGCGCTGGGGCGTGCGGACGGAAGCGGGGCGGCTGGTGGTCCCCGTGACGCACACGGTGCCCGCGGAGCTGATGGGCTCGGGGTTCGGGCGTTCGGAGGGCGTGCTGGGGGACCTGGACATCCAGCTGTCGGATGCGCGGCTGGTGCGCAGGCACCGGCTGAACGCGCTCCGGCTGGGGGACCTGGTGGCGGTGTGTCCGTTGGACTACCGCTTCGGGCCCTCGCGGCGGTCGGGGGCCATCACGGTGGGGGTGGTGGTCCATTCGGACAGCAAGGTGGCGGGGCACGGGCCCGGGGTGACGCCGCTGCTCATCTGTCCGGCGGAGTGCGTGCGGCTGGTGTGCCGGCCCCAGGCCAACGTGGCGCTCGTGCTGGGGCTGCGCCGGAACGTGGCCCCGCCGGCGCGCGGTTCGTCACGGGGTCGGTGGTAGGGACACCGCGCCCAGACAGCGCGACACCATGGCCGCGCGGGTGTCCACGCCCAGCTTGACGAAGATGCGCCGCAGGTGGGCCGCCACGGTCCACGTGCTGATGTGGAGCTTCGTGGCGATCTGCTTGTTGCCCCAGCCCGCGCAGACGCATGAGACGACCTGCAGCTCGCGCGAGGTGAGCAGCCGCACGTCGGACGCGGGTGTGGGCGCGGGCGCGGAGTCCTCCGCGGGCACCAGGTGGTAGCGCTGCCCGTTGAGGATGAGCTCGCCGGCCAGGGCGCGGTTCTGCTCCTGGGGGGCGCCGAGGTCGGGGACCACGAGCAGGACATGGCTCCCAGGTGGAAGAGGCGTCCGCATGGCGTGCGCTAGGAAGGGTCCGCCAGTTCGGGTGTGGTGAGGATGCGCCAGACCTCGGAGGCTTCGCGCGAGCGCCCGGTGGCGCGCAGGTCCTCCGCGAGGCGCTCCCCCGCGGCGGGAGGCTCCGGCCGTTCACGTGCGAGCGTCACGAGCCGCGTGACGCCGCGGCGGCCGAAGCGGAGCTCGGCGTGGAAGAGCAGCGCCAGCGCGCGGGCCGAGACGAAGAGGCCACCGGGTGCGTCCACGGCGGTCCCTTCCTGGGCGCAGGAGTCGAGCATGGGACGGAGCACGTGCGTGACGAGCGTTTCGAGCTGAGCCCGTTGCGCGCCGCGCTCCCGGCCGGCCCGGGCGAGCGCCGCGAGCAGCCGGGGGTCTTCGGCGAACAGGGACAGGGCCGAGGCTTCGAACCCCAGCCGTCCCAGGCGTGCGTCGAACGCCTCGGGTTCATGCTGCTTCCAGTGGGCGAGCGCGGCGATGAGCGTGGGCCCTGACAGGGGCCATACGCCCCACCGGGGCTCGGCGCCGGACTGGGGTTCGGAGGTGACGGAGTCGAACGGGTGCCCGAACCAGGCGAGGACGAAGTCCAGAGCGCGGGCCTGGGGCTCCGTGAGGCCTGGTCCCATGAGTTCCTCGCGCGAAGGCGCGCACGGGCCGCGCACCGCGACGGTGCCGCGATGGATGGGTCGGCCGCCCTCGTTGCCCAGGACGATTCGCGCGCCATCCGGGAAGGTGACCACGGGCCCCTGGAGCCGGAGCTCCTCACGTGCAGCGCGGAAGGGAGAGTCCTGCGCTTCCGCTTCGCGGGGCTGCGTCTCGGTGAAGAAGTCGGTTCCGGAGTAGAGGTGGACGCTCTCCTCCCGGGACGCGCGACCAGGTGCCGGCTCGGGAGTGCTGAAGGGGTCCGCTCCAGAGCGTGAATGAGGGTTCCCATCACGGACCGAACGAGCCGAGGCCGCCTCTGGCGCCGCGAACGGATCCACGCCCGTGCCAGGGTGGCGGCTTGCCTCATGGGCCGAACGGGCAGAGGCCGTCTCCGACTCCGCGACAGGGCCAGGATGGCGGTTTGCATCACGAACCGAACGAGCAGCAGCCACCTCTCCCTCGAACGGATCCGCGCCAGAGCGAGCGTGACGGCTGGACTCATGCACCGAACAAGCAGCAGCCGCCTCTTCCTCGAACGGATCCGTGGCAGAGCGAGCGTGACGACTGGCCTCATGAGCCGAACGAGCAGCAGCCGCCGCTGACTCTCCCAATGACTCTGCCCCCATGCTCGACTGGCGTCTCGCCTCACGATGCGAACGAGCAGAGTCCGCCCCTGGCTCTCCAAATGGATCCGCACCAGAGCGAGCGTGGCGGTTTGCCTCACGGTTCGAACAAGAAGCAGCCACCCCTGACGCAGTGAACGGATCCGCCCCCATGCTCGGCTGGCGTCTCGCCTCACGCTCCGAACGAGCAGCAGCCGTCCCTGGCGGAGTGAACGGATCCGCACCCATGCTCGGCTGGCGTCTCGCCTCACGCTCCGAACGCGAAGCAGCCGCCCCTGACGCAGTGAACGGATCCGCGCCGGACCTCAAGTGGCGGTTTGCATCGCGGGCTGAGCGTTCCGATGCCGCCGGCATTCGGGGCGCCCGTTCGCTGAACGGCTCCACATCGAGGTGATGATCCTCACGCGCCGCGCGAACGGAATCGGCGCGGGGACCCTGTTCGCTGAACGGAGTCGCTTCGCGGCGGCGCTCTTCACGGGCCGCGCGGGAAGAAGCAGAGGCTCCGCCCCGCGGCATCCGGACTCGGGGCGAGGGCTCGGAGAGCGAACTGCGGCCGGAACGTGGAGGGCGCAGTTCCTCACCAAAAGCGGAGGCTCCGCCCTGCGGCATCCGGGGCCGAGGCGCTGATTCGGCGAGTCGGTTGGAACCGGACCGCGGAGGGGGCATGCCTTCACGTGCGGCGCCAGCGGCGTCGGATGAAGAAGAAGTACGGGACCTCGATTCGGAGAGCGGCGCACGGTCAGGACGCGCAGGGCGCCCTTCCCCCCTGGCCGCGCGAGAAGAGGCATGACGGCTGGGCCTCGGTTCGGAGAATCGATCAGGGTTCGGACGAGGAGGATGCAGCGGCGCACTCGCGGTCCCCGATGAGCCGTCTTCCCTCGTGTAAGCGGGAGGCCTGGAGCCGGAGCCGCGACGCGATGGATGCAGTTCCTCCCGGGCCGCGCGGGAAGAATCAGAGGACTCCCCCTGCGTCGTCCGGCCGCCTGGGCCAGGAGCCTCGAGCGGCTCGTCGCCAGAGCGAGCAGCGGCTCCAGAAGTGCGCGGACGTGACTCCGTCGCATCCGCCCGCGAGAAGGGAGCATCCCGTTCGAGGTCGGAAACCCAGCGCTCCAGGAGCGACATCACGCCCTGGGAGGTAACGGGCGCACGGTTCCGCTTCCGCCCCGAATCATCACCAGCCACGGCAACCTCCCCTGAGAACCAACCTGCCCACGCACAGTAGGAATCACCCTTGCGCAGGGAAGTTCGACCCGGAGCCGGGCTCCACGGTTGAGTTCAGGATGGAGGCACCACGGCGGACCTCCAGGACGACAGTGCCGTCATCCCGGAAGGCTGCCTCCACGCCAGCTCGCCTGCTCTCGACGCGTGCTCAGAACAGGCGCGAGTACGTGGACGGTGCCCCCGGCCGTGGCGTCCAGCGCTTCGCGTCGCGGGGCAGCCACAGGAGCTGGAAGGCCTCGGCACGCCCTTCATAGCGAAGGGTGTGCTCCCCCTGGGACAGCGTGAACTCAGGAGTGGTGATGCGCTCGCCATCGATGAACAGCGCGCCGGCGTCGAGAGTGCTCGAGGGCTGGACGAAGTAGCGGTCGGCGCGAACCGCGAGGAAGCGGTCCTCCAGTGCGCCAGAGTCCGAGGGCACGCGGTAGCGCTGTCCCCACAGATACAGGTCACCGTCGTAGGGCTGGTAGTGCGCGTCGAGGAAGCGGCGCAGCGCTGGAGGAAGGCCGGAGGTACGCAGGTCATCCACCCGCAGCACGCAGCCCTGCTCCACGAGTACACGGGGCATTTCATCGGACAGCAAGCCCGCGAGTGAGCCGCGCAGATACGCGTCCGTATAGAAGTAGAAGTGAGCGTGCGGCCGGCTCACGTAGCCCCCCGAGTTGTCGTAGACGACATCCTCCGGTCCCGTGAGCGCCGCGATACGAGCGAGCACCTCGCGCTGCCGCGCATTGCCGCCGCCATCCAGCAGGGCCTCCACGCGCGCGGCCTGGACAACGAACAGGCCCCCCAGCCCGGCAAACCCCAGGGTCCGCACAGCGGGAGTGCGCAATCCAGCGAGCACGACGAAGACGCCGCGCGCGGCGAAGGGCGCGAGCACGCCCAGGAACGGCAGCAGGCTGTACGGGAACGGAGCGCGCTGGAGCGCATAGGCGCCGAAGGTCGCGGGCACGGCCACGAACAGGAGCAGGTCCGGAGTGCGCGGGTGCTTCAGCAAGCGAAGGAACGTGGCGACGAACCCGACAGCGGCGAGGAGGAAGAACGCGGGTTGCGCCTCCAGGGCCGGCACCAGGTATTCGCGCCACGAGAAGCCCGGGTAGTGGCGCTGGTGTTCGGAAGCCCAGACGAAACACCACCGCCACCATGCGCCCCACGAGCCCGTCACCGTGAGGTAGGCCGCCACCGCGCTCGTCGCAACAGCGATGCCCGAGAAGAATGCGCGAGGCGCGGCGATGAGCGAGGGGGAAGCATTCCTGCGCGGCAGGAGGTCCGCCAGGAGCACGGCGGTCACGAGCCCGCCGAAGAAGAGCGCTTTCTGGGAGCCCCACGCGGAGGCGACGAGCAACGCCCCCGCCAGGAACGACGAGCGGAAGGAGCCGGGCTGCACGGACAGGGCGGCGAGTGCGCCCAGGAAGAGCGCGGCGGTGAGGGCATCCGGACGCACCTCTGTGGCGAAGTGCAGGAAGCCGGGCGAGCAGAGCAGCAGCACCGGAGCCAGGAGCGCGGCGATGCGTCCTTCCCGCCGATTGAGGAAGAACACGGAGACACACGCCCCCGCGAGCGGCACGAGCATCGCGGCCCGAAGCGCGAGCACGTTGCGCGGATCATCTCCAAGCAGCCAGAACAGGGGCGCCAGCAGCTGGTACACGAATGGGAAGTGCACCTCGAAGAAGTCGCGGTAGGGCACCTGCCCGTGGGCCATGAGCCACGCGGCATGGGCGTACTGGAACTCGTCGATGCTGAATGCCTTGTGCAGTGCGAGGCGCGAGGCCTGGAGCGCGAGCACACCCAGGACGACACCCAGCCCCCACCGCAAGGCCCGGGGCTCCGTCATCGGCGCCGTCATACCCCGAAAGCAACCCCGGCTTCAGAACGCACGGAGCAAAGGTCCCGTACCACCAGGCCCCCTGCTCCCCGTTGCCCACCTCCCGCCGCGCAGGTGGACCAGCGGCCCCGCGACGAAGTCTCCAAACCTGTCCGACTGTCGGACAAGTTTCCGCGGCCCAGGTGGACCGGGAGTCCCCCAATCGAGGCCCTCCAAACCGGTCCGACTGTCGGACAGGCTTCCGCTGTGCTCAGGCGGCTCCAAAACCCCGAGCCGAAGCCCTTCAAACCTGTACGACCGGTCGGACAGGTTTCCGCAGCCCAGGTGGACCGGAAGCCGATGAGCGGGGGGCTTCAAAACCGGTCCGACTGTCGGACAGGTTTCCGCGGCCCAGGCGAACCGGGAGTTCCCGACCCGAGGCCCTCCGAATGGTCCGACTGTCGGACAGGTTTTCCACGGCCCAAGTGGCCCAGGTGGCCCCAAGCCGAGGTCAGCCGAACCGGTCCGACTGTCGGACAGGTTTTCCCGTGGCCTAGATGCCCAGAGGCTCCTCAGCCGAGATCCTCCCAACCGGTCCGGCTGTCAGACAGGTTTCTCCGCGGTCCAGGTGGCGAGAGGCCTCCCAACAGAGAGCCTTCAAACCAGTTCGACTGTCGGACAGGATTTCGCTGCCCAGCTCGCCCCAAAGCCCCCCGAGCCGAGGTCCTTCCAAACCGGTCCGACTGTCGGACAGGTTTGCGCTGCCCAGGTGGGCCCAAGGTCCCGAGCCGTGGTCCCCCAACTTGTCCGACAGTCGGACAAGTCTTCTGCGGCCCAGGTGAACCCCAGGCCCCCAAGCGGCGAGCCTTCGAATTGGTCCGACAGTCGGACAGGTTTTCCACTGCCCCGGCGGACCGGGAGCCTCCGAGCCGCAGGCCTCCAAACCTGTATGACCGGTCGGACAGGTTTCCGCTGTCCAGGTGCACCCAACGCCCCCGAGCAGAGGCCCTTCAAACCGGCCCAGCTGTCGGACAGGCTTCCGCTGTCCAGGTGGACCGGGAGTTCCCGAGCCGAGATCCCTCCAAACCGGTCCGACTGTCGGACAGGTTTCCGCTGTCCAGGTGCACCCAACGCCCCCGAGCAGAGGTCCTTCAAACCGGCCCGGCTGTCGGACAGGCTTCCGCTGTCCAGGTGGACCGGGAGTCCCCGAACCGCGGTCCTTCAAACCGGTCCGACTGTCGGACAGGTTCGCGGAGTGCGCCGCTGCCGGGCAGCCCCATCGGGGTTCTCCCTTCTCCTCCTGTGGACAGCGTGCCGCGCAGAGGACCTAACGCCGTGCGCGTGCGCGTGCGCCCGAGCAGGTCGGCTCAGCGCCCCGTGCGGCGCCGTGCCCGTGCCCGCGCGGCCTCCAGCGCGGAGTCCACCCCAGCGGGCGGTTTCGGAGGCTCCGGCTTCTGCTCGGCGGAAGCCTCCTGAACAGGCTTGGGCGTCGTCGCGGAGGGCTGCACGTCCGTGCGCGGTGCCGCCTTGGGCTCACGTGCGCTGGCTTCCTTCACGGGCTTTTCCCGCGCCGCCCGCACTCGCGGCGCGGAGAGGAACCTGCGCACCGCGACCTCCGCCAGCATCGCCGCCAGCGCGAACGCGACCAGCCAGGGCGCCAACGCCACGCGCCCCTCCGACTCTGGCGCCTCCGCGAAGAGGCCCGTCATCGACAGCCGCTCCTGGCCCCCGCCCACCGCCGCCAGCGCTCGCAGGAGCTTGAGGCCCTCCTTCGCGCTGCCCGGCTCGAACTCCGGCGCGTACGGTAGCGCCACCGGTGGCGCCCTCAACACGCGTCCGCCCCACTTCACCACCGGATGCCAAGTGCCGCTGCCCGTCAGCGGGTACTCGACCACCAGCCGGTCCTCGTCCTCCCAGTGCAGCGGCTTCTCCACACCGGAGCGCCCGTCGCCCGCCAGCAGCACCGCCGTGGGCAACGCGCCCGGCATCGGCTCACCCGGCGGCAGGTCCAACGTCACGCGCAGCACGTTGCCCTGGCGCTCCGAGCGCACCACCGCCTCTTCCTTCGGCGTCGGCCGCCCCATCGCCCAGCGCACCACCGCCTCCAGCGTCGCCCGCAGCGCGCCCCACTCGCGCAACTCCCCCGTGTACCTGCCGTCCACTTCCGCAGTGAGCGCCACAGTTCGCCCCGCTCCATGCGGCCACAACGCCAGCACCGGCGCGGCGTTCGTGTCCAACGTGCGCAGCGCCACGTTCGCCCGGGGCTTCAGGTAGGTGAGGTTGTAGCCGCCCACCTGTGGCAGGCCCGTCGTCGGCAGCGGCCCCAGCAGCGGCAGGTCCGGCGCTGCCTCCAACGACGAGGGCTCGTCCACGAACGTGGCCCTCGCCACCGCGAGCGTCTCCTGGCTGAAGATGCGCGGCAGGCTCATGGCGTCCTCCGCGAAGTAGATGCGCCCGGCGCCGCGCCGGGCCACCTCGCGCAGCAGGTCCGCGTCCGGATCCGTGGGCTTGCCCAGGCCGATGACCGACACCGTCACGTTGGCCGCTCGCAGCGCAGCCAGCGTCTCCTGGTAGTCACCCGGCTCCTCGGAGTCCGCCGCGTCCGAGAACAGCACCACGTGCCGCGTGGGCTTCTCACTGCGGAGGATCTCCTTGCTGCCCGTGCGCAGGGCCGTGCCCACGTAGATGCCGCCGCCGCCACTGAAGCCTCGCGCCACCTGGTCGAACGGCAGACCCTTGCTCACCGGACTCAAGGGGAAGATTTCATGCGGCTCCGTGTCCACCATGTGCACGGAGGCCTCGTCGTTCGCGTTGAGCAACGTGAGCGCCGCCGTGACGCCCTCCGCCGCCAGCTCCATCTTCGTGCGCCCGTCCGGCACCTGCATGCCCATGGAGCAACTCGAATCCATGAGCACGCTCATCGCCACCGACGCGCGCCGCTGCTCCTCGCGCATCTCCAGTGAGACAGGCAGCAGTGGCTCCAAGGGCGAGCGCCGGTAGCCGCCCTCGCCGAAGCTCGACCGTCCTCCCGTCATCACCAGCCCACCGCCCGCCTGGTCCACGTAGTCCGCCAGCGCGTTCAACCCCGTCTCGCCCAGCGCGTTGGCGTCCACGTTCTCCAGCACCACCACGCCCACCCCGTCGAGCGCCTCCAGCGACAGGTGGAACGGCGCCTTCACCTCCAGCGCCATGCCCGTCGCCGCCAGCGCCTTCGACAGCGTGCCTGACGGCTGCGCGGTGAGCAGCAACACGCGCGGCGGCCCCTCCACGCGCAGCACGCCCACGCCCACGTCGTTCTCCGGGACGCCGTCTCCGGGCACCTCCACCGTGAGCCGGTAGTGCACGAGCCCCGGCTCCTCCAGCAAGTCGCGCAGGGGCAGCAGGTTGGGTCCGGGCTTGAAGTCGTACGGCCCCTTCACCAGCACCTTCCCGTCGCGCTCCAGTCGCACGGTGCCCGTGACGGCCGAGGTCGCCTGCACCACGGCGGAGAACTGGAAGGGTTCGCGCACGGAGACGGTGGCGGGCACGTCCAGCGACACCACGGCCACGTCCAGCGCGGGCTCCGGCCGGGACACCTGCCGGTAGTCCACCGCGATGCCTCGCGCCGCCAGCCGCCGCGTCGCGCCCCGGGCATCCGCGCCGGTGGACCGGCCGTCGGAGACCACCAGCACCCGGCCCGTGCGCTCGGGGGGAATGAGCGCGCCCGCCGCGTCCAGCGCGGCCGACAGGTCCGACGCCTCCGCGTCCACCGGCCGCGTGAAGCCGCCGAACCGGCCCGACTCCGACAGCGGGGACTCCACCCGCGCCTCGCGGCCGAAGGTGATGACGCCCACGCGGTCGCCCGGCCGGCGCTGGGACTCCACCAGCGAGATGAGCTCCTGCGCCACGCGGTCCACGTCCAGCGGCATGGAGCGCGAACGGTCCACCACCACGGCCACGTCGCTGCCCGCGTTCGCCAGCCGCAGCTCCGGCCCGGACAGCGCGGCCACGCCGAGCACCAGCAGCACCCATCGCAGCACCATGGGCGGGCCGGGCCTCCGGCCGTAGCGCCACAGGAAGAGGCCCAGCGGCAACAACAGCAGCCACGCCTGGGGAAGGGTGAAGGTCATGCCTTCCTCGTGACGTAGAAGTCCGCCAGCAGCGCGGCCAGCAGCACCAGCAGGGGCCAGCGGGCGCGCTCATGGCCGCGGGTCTCTTCCGAGTCCTCGCCCGCCTCCTTCGCGGCCACGTCCGCGCTGCCCCGGCCGCGCAGGTCCGACTCCCGCGCGTCCAGCGCCAGCACCTCCAGCGAGTCCACTTCACGGCCGTCGCGCTCCAGGACGTAACGGCCGGGGCTGGTGGGCGCGGGCAGGCTCAGCGCGCCCGCGCCGAACACGGGCTTGCGGCCCGAAGGGCCCTTCAGCGCGTAGCGAGCACCGGCCTCCGTCACCACGGAGAGCGCCTCGCCCAGGTTGAGCTGACGCCGGGGGAAGCCCTCGCGAAGCCGCCGCGCTTCGCGCACCACGTTGCCCAGCAGCACGGGCCAGGCGGTGGTCCGCTGGAGGTTGGAGCGCGCCAGGTCCACGTTGAGGTGCAGCCGCCCGCCCTCCTCTTCCGACACGAGCACGGCTTCGCCCGCGGTCATCAACGGACGGCCCGGAGGGTTCGCGCCCGCCGTCCACCGCACGCCCGAAAGCTGCACGTCATCCATCAGCGTGCTGCCCTTCTCCGTGAAGAACGGCCCCACGAAGGTGCGCAGCGGCCCTTCCGCGCCCAGCGTCACGCGGGCCTCCGCGCGCGAGGGGCCGACGGACAGCACCGGCGCGCCGGGAACAGGAGGGCCGCGCGCCACATCGGGAGACACCGCCAGGAAGCGCTCCAGCGCCTGCTTCGACGCGGGCGACAGGCCCTCCGTCAGCCCCACGGCCACCGGCATCACGGGAGACGGAGGCAGGCGCACGTGTCCGTCCTCGGGCAGCGCGTCGTCCGGCAGCGACACCTCCACGTCACCGGCCTCGCGGAACGTGAGGCGCACGGTCGCGGCGCCCTCTTCCGGTAATGCGATGCGCTCCGTGCGTTCGGTGCCTTCGCGGGCGCCCGGCCCGGGTGCCGCGCGCACGCGTGCTTCAATCTCCGAAGGCCCCGCGCCGAAGCGAGCGACCCGCAGCGTCACCGTGGCCCGGCCGCCCTCGTCGCGCCGCTGCGCGGAGACCACCGCCACGTTGCCCTGGGAATGGCCCAGCGCCGTCCAGCGCACGGAGGGCGGCACGGTCGTGTCCTCGGAGGGCGGCGCGTCGGTGAAGAAGTGCACGCGCTTGCCGGGGCCGGCCAGCTCCTGCGCCCACAGGAGCGAAGCCATGACGTCATGGTCCGGCCCCCGCGCCTCGAAGGACTCCAGCGCGCCCAGGGCCCGTGATGCATCGGCCTCCGGTCCGGCGAGGACCAGCGGCGCCACGCCGCTCGCGAGCACCGTGACGTGCGTCGCGCGTTCCGACTCCACGCGCTTCGCGGCTTCCGCGCGCACGTGCTCCAGCACCGTCTTGCCATCCGGAGTCCTCGCTGACATGGACAGGCTGCCGTCCACGACGAGCACCAGGTGACGGCGCCGAGCGCTCTCCCCCAGCCGCACGTCCGCCAGGTACAGCGCGACGGCCAGCACGGCGAGCGCCTCCAGCAGCAGTGACGCCTCACGCGTGAAGCGCTCCCACCGGGGCCCTCCCTCCGCGCGAGGGCGCGGCGTGCGCCACAGGAACAGCGCGCTCACCACCACCGGCTTCTGCCGACGGCGCAGGAAGTACGCCGCGACCAGCGGAACCAGCGCGCCCAGCGCCAGCAGCCCCCAGGGAAGCCCGAAGCTCACGCCCCGCCTCCCGCGACGAACAACGCGCGCAGCGGCCCCGCGACCTGCGCCCGCAGTCCTTCCGCCGCGTTCACGGTGAGCAGCGTTCCCCGCGCCCGCACCGCCGCGCTTCGCAGCGCACGCTGGTGCTCCGCGAAGCGGCGGGCGTAGGCAGCCAGCACGCCGTCCGTCAGCAACTCCTCCAGCGCCACGCCACTCTCCGCGTCCACCAGCCGCGCGCCGTCACCGCCCGAGGGCTCCAGGTCCTCCGCGTCCAGCACCTGCACCAGGAACAGCGCCGACGCTCCTCGCGACAGCCGGGCGCACAGCGCCTCCAGGTCCGTCTCGAAGAGGAAGTCGCTCACCACCACCCGCAGGCCACACGGCCGCAACGGCGGCAGCCGCCCCAACGCCGACGCCAGGTCATCCCGCGCCTCGAACTCCGCCCCCCGCAGCGCCGCGCGGCACGCC
>NZ_RAVY01000132.1:0-28170 GCF_003611625.1 Corallococcus sp. CA054B | reverse complement strand
GGGGGGCACCTGCGCCAGGAGTGCGTCGAGGGGGGTCGGGGTCTTCATCGCCGCTCCGCATACACCAACACGCAGTTGGATGCAGCGCCCGTGGCCGGGTAGAACGGCCCTCCGTCATGCGCCTTCCGCCCCTGAACGTCCTGTTGACCGCCTCCGTCCTCCTGGGGACTTCCAGCGCCTGCATCGTGGAGGCCCCCGGCGGGGCCAGCGACCAGGAGCGCCGCGCGGCCACCGTCACCCAGGTGCCCCCTCTGTCCATCCGCAGCGGCGCCAACCTGGGCGGCAAGGTGGAGGTGGTGGGCGCGTCCGTGCAGCCGGGCCGCATCCCCGCGGGGGACCAGGCCCGCGTCACCGTCTTCTTCAAGGTGCTCCAGCCGATTGAGGAGGACTACCTCGTCTTCGTGCACGTGGAGGACGCGGACGGGCGCATGGAGCGCGTCAACGTGGACCACAAGCCCGCGGGCGGCCTGTACCCCACGACGCAGTGGAAGGTGGGCGAGACGGTGAAGGACGAGTTCGTCATCGCCCTGCCGCAGGGCGCGTCGCCGCGCGCGGTCAACGTGTGGATGGGGCTCTGGGAGCCCCGCAACGACAGCCGTCTGCCCATCACCAACCCGGAGGCGGTGCGCAACGACGGCCGGGGGCGCCTGCTGCTGGGGCAGGTCCCCGTGGCCAGGTAACAGGGAAAAAAACCGGAGCGGCCCTGTAAGCCGGGTTCTGTCCCCACCCCTTTCGGGATGGGCGGCGAACATTCATCTAGGGCCCTGGTTGCCCAGGGGCCTCATCAGCGAGCAACCCGAACGCATGGGACGGGCCATCCCTGTCCCCTTTCGGGGACGCGCTCCTATTGGCTCTTGCTCCAGGTGGGGTTTACCGTGCCGTCCGAGTCACCCCGGACGCGGTGCGCTCTTACCGCACCGTTTCACCCTTACCCGCCCCCTTGCGGGAACGGGCGGTCTGTTTTCTGTGGCACTTTCCTGCGAGTCGCCTCGACTGGCCGTTAGCCAGCACCCTGCCCTCTGGAGCCCGGACTTTCCTCCCGCCATCCATGCCTGCGATGGCCGGCGTTCACCCGGACCGCTCCGGCACTCCGGGGGATACAACAGCCAGCCCGGGCGGGTCCACCTTCTGGATGGGGCGCTGTCGTGCGTCCGCCATCGCGGGCCCCAGCGGGTAGGCGTCCGGGGGCCTGTCGGGTTTCCGCGCGCCTGAGCGTCCCGAAGTCCCGCGAGCGGCCTTCGCGGAAGGGAGGGGCGGCATGGAAGCGGTCATCTTCACGGGCATCCAGGGGGCGGGGAAGAGCAGCTTCTACCGGGAGCGCTTCTTCACCACGCACGTCCGCCTGAGCCTGGACATGCTCAAGACGCGGCACCGGGAGAAGGTACTGCTGCGCGCGTGCCTGGAAGCGAAGCAGCCCTTCGTGGTGGACAACACCAACCCCACGGTGGCGGAGCGCTCCCGCTACATCGCGGCCGCGAAGCAGTTCGGCTTCCGCGTGGTGGGGCTCTACTTCCAGTCAAAGGTCGCGGACGCGCTGCTGCGGAATGATCAGCGCCCGGCGGAGCAGCGGGTGCCGCTGGTGGGCGTGCTCGGGACGTACAAGCGCTTGCAGGTGCCCAGTCCCGAGGAGGGCTTCGACGCACTGTTCTTCGTCCGGCTGGGACCGGACGGTTTCACCGTGGAGGAGTGGAAACGTGAAGTTCGATGAGCTGGACGAGAAGATGCGCGTGTTCGAGACCGCGCACGACCTGTGCGTGCTGCCCGGCGTGTTCATGGTGGCGCGCATCGATGGGCGCGGCTTCACGCGGCTCACGAAGGAGGTGCACGCCTTCGAGAGCCCCTTCGACGTGCGCTTCCGGGACCTGATGGTCGCGACGACCGGACACCTGATGGAGTGCGGCTTCCGGGTCGTCTACGGCTACACGCAGAGCGACGAAATCTCGCTGCTCTTCCACCCGGACGAGGACACCTTCGGGCGCAAGACGCGCAAGCTCAACTCCATCCTCGCGGGGGAGGCGAGCGCGAAGTTCTCACTGCTCCTGGGGGACCTGGGCACCTTCGACTGCCGCATCTGCGAGCTGCCGAACGCGGGGCTCGTGCGCGACTACTTCCGCTGGCGCAGCGAGGACGCGGTCCGGAACGCGCTGAACGCGCACTGCTACTGGAGCCTGCGCCGCGAAGGGAAGAACGTGGCGGAGGCCACGGCCATGCTCATGCGCCTGTCGGTGGCGGAGAAGAACGAGCTGCTCTTCCAGCGGGGCGTGAACTTCAACGACGTGCCGAACTGGCAGAAGCGCGGGACGGGGCTCTACCGGGAGACGTACGCAAAGGAGGCCCGCGACCCGAGGACGGGGGAGACGGTCCTCGCGGAGCGCCGCCGCCTCAAGGTGGACTACGAGCTGCCGATGAAGGACGCGTACGACGCCTTCATCCTGTCGTTGCTGGAGGGCGTGGCGCGATGAGCGTGGACCTGGACCGCCTGATGCGTCAGTACCGGGAATGCGCCCGGCACGTCTGGAACACGTACTTCCAGCCGCTGCCGGAGGGGTGGCACGAGTTCATCAACGTGGAGCACTCGCTCTTCCACGGGCTCGTCCTGGTCCAGGCGGGGATGGAGAGCATCCGGCCGGATGGCTCGGGCCTCGTGGAGGCCATCCGGGTCCGTCCCTGCTTTCCGCCCGTGGGACACCTGGAGGTGTTCCACGCGAAGACGCCCACGCCGGAGGTCCGGGAGGCGCAGTGGCAGGAGGGGCGCTTGAGCCCTGGTGCGTTGGACCTCCGTTTTCTGGGCTTCTTCGACTGGGCGAGCCTGGACGACCCCCAGGACTACCGCTTCGTCCGGGCGCGGGTCTTCTCCACGGAGCAGCCTGAGCTGGAAGGGTGTGACGTCCTGTTGGAGTACCCGGCCGTGACGTTCGAACATGTTTCCGGATGACCTGAGCGACGCGGCGTCGGAGGGAAGCGGCACTCGGGGTGTCATGGAGCCAGTCCTTCCCTCCGGGTCCGTATGTTCTGGAGGGCGCTGGCCCACGGGGGCATGAGCCACTGTCCTACCCGGGGCGGGGGATTGCGCGTGTTCGCCCGGGTGCCGCAGGATTCGCGCTCACGCGCCCGGATGCCTTCGCGGCACGGCGCGGCGGTTTCGAGGGGGGGCACATGGTCATGTTTGGTTCGAGGCTCTACGGCAAGGTCGATGAGATACCTGGCCTGGGCTACGTGGCGACGAAGTTCGGTCACATCAACTTCGTGCCGCTCATCCCGCTGGAGGGCTGGCTCGTCGTGGCCGAGGAGGGCAATGGCTGGCGAGGGCAGGCCATCTCCATGAGCGGCAAGTCCGTGCTCGTGGCGTGGGCGCGCTTCCTGTTCATCGTCGCGGGGCTTGGCTCGCTGCTCTTCGGCTTCCTGGCCTTCACGAATCTCGAGTCGTCGAACGCCATCCTTCTGGGCCTGCTCGGACTGGCCTGCATCGGCGGCCTCATCGCTTCGTACAAGTGGAGGTGGGTGACCCACGCGTCGCCGGAGCGCGCGCTGGAGATCGCCCAGGAGGCGGGGATCAGCCTGGAGGGAATCGCGCAGCTGCGCCGCCTGTACGCCGCCCCGGAAGCCGCCACCGCCGCCGCGCCCGCGCAGCCGTGGACGCCGCCGGAGTCCTAGTCCGCCGTTCGCGCTCCTTCGCCGAAAGGCCTTGGGTTCTCCTCGCATGAGTCACGTCGTTGGCATCGATCTAGGCACCACGCACTCCCTGGTGGCCGCGCTCGACAGCGCGGGCCGTCCCAACCTTTTGACCAACCGGCTGGGGCAGCGCCTCACGCCGTCGGTGGTGGGGCTGGACGCGGAGGGGCGGCTCCACGTGGGCGAGTCCGCGCGAGCGCAGCTGCTCGTGCATCCGGAGCGCACCATCGCGGAGGTGAAGCGGCGCATGGGCCGCGACCTGCCGGTGACGCTGGGTGACCGGCGCTACAGCCCCACGGAGATCTCCGCGCTCATCCTGCGTGCGCTGCGCGAGGACGCGGAGCGGGCGCTGGGCGGCACGGTGACGGAAGCCGTGGTCACGGTGCCCGCCTACTTCAGCGATGCGCAGCGCCAGGCGACCAAGGATGCGGGGGAGTTGGCGGGGCTCAAGGTGGAGCGGCTGCTCAACGAGCCCACCGCCGCAGCGCTCGCGTACGGCGTGAACCACCTGGACGCCGAGCAGTACGTGCTGGTGTACGACCTGGGCGGCGGCACGTTCGACGTGTCGGTGCTGGAGATGTTCCAGGGCGTGCTGGACGTGAAGGCCTCCGCGGGCAACAACCAGCTGGGAGGCAGCGACTTCGACCATGCGCTGGCCGCGTGGCTGGGCGCGGAGTTCGAGCGCGCCCACGGTGTATCGCTGGCCGGGAACCTGGCGGCGCAGGTGCGGCTCAAGGCCGCGGCGGAGGCCGCGAAGATCGCGCTCACGTCCGTGGAGGCCACGCCGGTCATCGTGCCGTTCCTCGCGCCGGGCCGGGGTGGCACGCCCGCGTCGCTGGAGGTGGAGGTGACGCGCGCGAGGTTCGACGCGCTGATCACCGACCTGGTGCGCTCCACGCTGGAGCCGATGGAGAGCGCGCTGAAGGACGCGAAGCTGTCAAAGAAGTCCATCGCGGAGGTGGTGTTGGTGGGCGGCAGCTCGCGCGTGCCGCTGGTGCGCCGGCTGGTCGCAGAATACTTCGGGCGAGAGCCCCGCGACGGCGTGCACCCCGACGAGGCGGTGGCGCTGGGCGCCGCGCTGCAGGCGGGGCTGAAGACGGGCGCGGTGAGCGCCGCGCACGGCATCATGATCACCGACGTGTGTCCCTTCACGCTGGGCGTGGAGGTGCAGGCGTCGGTGGGGCGCGAGCGTGTGGGCGGGGTCTTCTCGCCGCTCATCCCGCGCAACACGACGGTGCCGGTGTCGCGCACGGAGACCTTCGCCACGACGGCGGACGGGCAGCGCGCGGTGGAGATCCGCGTGTTCCAGGGCGAGGCGCGGCTGGTGAAGGACAACCTGCTGCTGGACGCGTACACGGTGGAGGGCGTGCCGCCCGGGCGCGCGGGGACGGAGAAGGTCGCGGTCACGTTCACGTACGACATCAACGGCATCCTCGACGTGACGACGCGGGTGGTCTCCACGGGCAAGGAGGCTACGCTGGTGGTGGACAAACGCTCGCAGCGCCCGGGGCCGGAGCAGCGGCTGGAGGCGAAGGAGCGGCTGGCGCGCGAATGGGGCGCGGCCCCTGTACCGGCGACGCCCGTGCCCGTGCCCGCGTCTCCGGATGCCGACGCGGACGCCTTGTTGAACGCGGCGACCGAACGGATCGCGACCGCACCGGCACATGTGCGTCCCCGGCTGGAGTCGCTGTGCAATGCCTTGCGCGAGGCCCGCGCGAAGGGCGACCGGGGCGCCGCTGCCCGTCTGGACGCCGAGCTGACCGACCTGCTGTTCGACCTGGGTTGAGAGAGCGCGTGCTACTGACCGAGCTCAAGCGTGCGGTGGTGCTGCGTCCGTCCGAGCCCTCCGCGCGGTTGGCATTGGCCGAAGCGCTCTTCCAGGAGCGCGACTTCCGCGGTGCCGCGGAGCATGCGCGCAAGGCATTGGACCTGGGCGGAGGTGGGCCCGCGCGCCGCCTTTTGTGTGGAGCCCTGGCGCGCGACGGCAAGCGGACGGAAGCGCTGAAGATGTTGGAGACAGCCGTTCGCGAAACCCCTCGCGATGCGTCCCTGCGCGCGGAGTTGATCTCCTTCCTGGAAGAGGAGCGGCCGGACGACGCGCTCGTGCATGCGTTCGAGGCCACCGAAGCCGCGCCCGGTGAACTGGAGGCGTGGCGCGCCATCATCCGTCTGTGCGAGCGCACGAACCGGCCTGCTGAAGCCATGCCCGCGCTCAGGCGCGCCCGTCTCCTCGCACCGGAGGACCCGCGCCTCGCGGAGTCTGTGCTCGGGGCTCGCGCGGCGCTCGGACTTCCGGCCAGCACCGCCATGCTGGACGCGCCTCCCCTGGAGCAGGCCGCGCAGGCCCTCAAGTTGCCCACAGCGCGTGCCGCGCTCTCCGAGGCGAAGCTCGACGCCGCCGTCGAAGCGCTCTCCCGGGGCTCGCTCGCGGAGGTGAAGCGGCAGCTCGTCATCGCACCCGCGGCGGCCCGGACCAGCGCCGCCGCGGCCCTGCTGCGCGCGGAGTTGCTGTGGCTGGAGGGCCGTCCCGCCGCCCAGGTGGAAGAGGCCCGTCGCGCCGCGCTCGACATGGCGGGGGCACCGGGGGCCGCGGCGCTGCGAATGGGGGACCTGCGGCTCGAAGCCGGTGCGCTGGACGAGGCGCGAGAGTTCTATGTCCGCGCGGCAGCCAACGGAGAGTCCCTGGCCGCGACGGGCCGCGAGGCTGAAGTCGCCCACCGTCGCCGTCAGCTGGCGCGTGACCTGCCCTTGGTCGGACGCGTGGGCGTGCTCGGTTGGCATCCGGGAGGCGGGCATGTCTCGCCGCTGGAGGCCATCGCGGTGCCCGGGCGCGGCGTGCTGCGGTGCAGTGGCCACGTGGGGCCTGAAGGGCAGGAGGCCGCGGACGTGGCCTTCAGCGTGGTGCGTGCCCGCGCTCCCGCGCTGAGCCTGGGAACGCTCACGACCCGTTACGACCTGCACCTGCACTACACCGACACGGAGGTCGGCAAGGACGGCCTGTCGTCCGGGCTCGCGCTCTCGCTGGCGGGCCTCTCCGCATACACGCAGCGCCCGTTGCCCGCGCGGCTGGCCGTGACGGGCGAACTGACGCTGAACGGTGAAGTGCGGCGCGTGGGCGGCGTGCACGAGAAGTTGGTGGCCGCGTACCTCGAAGGCATGCGCGTGGTGCTGCATCCGCGCCGCAACCTGGACGACGTGGCGGCGTTGCCGCCCGAAGTGTCCGGACGCCTGCGATTGATCGCGGTGGACAGCTTGGATGAGGCGTGGCGGCTCGTGAACGCGGCCGTGAACACGCCAGGACTGGAGCGACGGTGAACAACGAGACCCGCCAGAACCCCTACGAGGTGCTGGGCGTCGAAAAGGACGCGGAAGCCCGCGCCATCAAGAAGGCGTACTTCGAGCGCGTCCGGCAGAACCCGCCGGAGACGCATCCGGAGGAGTTCCGGCGCCTGCGCGAAGCGTACGAGCTGCTCTCCGACCCCGAGGCACGCCAGGCCTTCGACGCCAGCGCCGCGCAACAGGCGGACGGCCCGGAGGCGGCGAAGAACGCCGCCCTCCAGGAGGCCATCAACCTGTTCGAGGCAGGTGACAAGGTCGGGGGCCGCAGGCTCCTCACCGAGCTGCTCAACGAACAGCCGGACCTCCACGACGCGCGGATCCTGCTGGGCCGTCACTTCCTCTACGAGGGCGACGCCAAGGAGGCACTGGCGGAGTTCGAAGCCCTGCTCGCGCGAGCGCCGGACCACTGGCAGGGGCACCTGCAACGGGGCTGGGCGTTGCTCCGGCTGGAGCAGATGAAGGAAGCCGCGGATGCCTTCTGGCGCGCGGGCAAGCATGGCCCGTCGGAAGTGGGCCCGCGCGTGGCGCTGGCGGACTGCCTGGAGGCGATGGGGCAGGTGGCGGACTCGCTCAAGGTGCTCGAAGAGGCGCAGTCACTGCCCGGCATCTCGCGGATGGACGTGCTCGCCCTCAAGGTGCGGCGCATCGCGACGATGCTGGAGTTCGGCCAGGACGCCAACGCGGAGAAGGAGCTGGAGCGGCTGGACGCCGAGCTGCCGGAGAACGCCGACCCCGAGCTGCGCCGCTGGACCGGAGGCCAGCTCTCCTCGGCCGCGGCGCATCTGTTCTCCCAGCGGAAGTCCAAGGGCGCGAACCAGTTGCTCGCGTTCGGCCGGCGCTTCAACCCGGAGAGCGCCACCGAGGTCGCGTATCCCACGCGCGTCATCCTGGACGTGGACGCGCTGCCGCCGGTCACCCGCGAATGGCTGCACGCGGAGGCCGAGCGGACCGACGGCTGGCGCGCCGTGATGACCTGGGTGATGCCGGCCATCCTCACGTTGGCCGCCGCCGCCGGCACGGCCTTCCTCCTGGGCTTCATCTACTTCGGCATCTCCGAGCGCGATGTCTCGGATTGGATTTGGTGCGCGATCTTCGCGGCCGTCTTCTGCGGCGTCACCTGGGCCCTGGCGCGCAGGCTCCTGAGGGTGATGGCGAGCCCGTATGGGCGCTTCAACACCGTCCATCCCCTGCACCTCATCCAGGTGGCCATCGACCGCATCACCGTGTGGCCGCTCGTGCACCTGCAAGACCTTCAGCTGGTGAACCGCCACGTCAACGGCGCCTACCAGTTCACGGCCATCGAGATGCGCTTCAATGACAAGCGCATGACCCTGCCGGTGCACGGCAAGGAGAAGGCGGAGGCGCTGGCGCAGGAGCTGATTGCCCGGCGGCGCCGCGTCCTGGAGTTGCTGGGCCGGGGCATGCTGGACGCGGAGAGTGGGGTGGAGCACCTGCCTCCAGAGCTGCTGGCGCGCGCGGACAAGAAGGGCCGCGTGCGAGCGGAGAGCGCACGCTCACCCTGGCCCGGCGTGTTCGCCGCCGCGGGCGTGGGCGTGCTGCTGGTGGCCGGGGCCGTGTGGCCGCAGCGGCAGACCGCGGCGGCACATGCCTGGACGCGAGTCGCATCCCAAGGGGACCTGTCCTCCATGCTCGAGTACCTCCGCGAGCGCCCCGACCCCCGCTTCGCCCCGAAGCTCCAGGCGCGGGTGGACGCGGAGCTGGACAAGGCGCGTGCACGGCTCGAGGCGCGGTTGGACCCAGGCAGCGCCGCGGCGCCGTCCCGCGCGTTCTTCGCGCACCTGCTCGATGCCGTCTCGCGCAGCCACAGCCGCCGCGTCACCGTGCAGTGGGAGGCGCCTGAGGGGAAGCGGACGTCGTCCCGGGAGGACCCTTCGGAGCTGCTCGTGGGCGCATGGCAGCGGACGGTGGATGAAGCGCTGGGACGCGGCGTGCTCGTGGTGGACGGAGGTCGGGGGCTGCCCGTGGACGGCCCGCCCTTGCTCTCCCTGCTCGTGAAGGAGGGGGGCCCGGGTGGCTCGCCGTCCCAGCGCGTCTGGTCGGTGAAGCACGAAGGCCTGGACGTGCCGGTGCCGCCGTTGGAACTCGTGGCCGACGCGGCGGATCCGCGCGCCTCCGAGGTCCTCTTTCGTGGGTGGGTGGACCGCTGGCACCTGCCCGGCGCTGGAAATCGCCGCCCGCTGTTGCTGACCGCTTCGACGCTCGTGCAGGAGGCCCGGCCGTGAGTGCACCTTCGACTTCTCCCCTCCGGGGCTGGCTGTTGCTGGGCGGCATCGGTGTCTGCGCGCTCGGCATCGGGGCCGCGACCCGGACCCTCAACACCGATGCGAAGGTGCTCTTCGTCAACGGGTTGGACGTGCCGGTCACGGTCACGGCGGGCTCCGCGCACTTCACGCTCGGGGCGAACTCTCACAACAGGCGGCAGCTGCCCGTTGGCCCGTTGGAGGTGGACATCCAGGGGAAGCAGGGCCGGCTGGCGCAAGAGACGGTGTTCGTGACGGGCGAGGAAGGCCTCTTCGTCTACAACGTGCTGGGCGCCGCGCCGCTCTACAAGACGACGGTCACCTACTCGGTGAACCAGCCCTCCTCACAGTCGGACGCCACGCCCGTGGTGCTGGCGGGCTCGTCCTTCCGGCACGTGGGGCGTATCGACTACATGCTCACCGAGCCGCCAGAGCGCATCACCATGCGCAAGGAGGACGGCAGGTCCACCATGCGCACCCATCTGGGGCGGGCGAAGGGGGGATGGAAGTCGAGCTACGGCTGGCTGATGGCCCTCCACCGCACGGCTGATGCGGCCCGCCTCACGGAGAGCATCAGGAAGGCCCTGCCGGAGACCCCGGAGGTGGAGTACGCGGCCAACGCCGCGAAGCTCGTGGCCGCGCGAGAGGAAGGACTCCTCGCGTCGCTCGCCGCCTCGCGAGCCCATCTCGACGCGAATCCCGAGGACATGGACGTGCAGCGGATGTGGATGCACGACATGCGCCGCGCCGGGCGCATTGACGACGTCCGGGCTCATTACCAGGCCGCGGTGGAGCGCGAGCCCGGCTCGCTGCTCCTGGGCATCCTGCTCGCGCGCCTGGAGCCGGAGCCCGCGGGGACGGAGCGGCTGAAGGCGCTGATGCGCGACCATGCCGGGGAGCTGCTCCCCCGTCGGGCATTGGCGGTGCGCCACACGCGTCAGCAGCGTTGGGCGGAGGCGCTCCCGTTGCTGGAGGCGATGGAGCAGGGGGACCCCGACTACGCGCGCTACCTGAGCACGCATGCGGAGACGCTGGTGGCCCTGGGCCGCCGCAAGGAGGCGGCGCGCAAGCTGTCGGAGCATCTGCTGCAACCCAAGGACAAGGAGGACCGGCTGGACCTGGACGACGTGCGGCTCTACGCGAAGGTGGTGGGGCACGCGTCGCAGGAAGGTTCAGCGGACGAGGCGATGCGGCAGCTCATCGAGAACGCCCAGAAGGACCGGCCGGAGGGAATCGTGGCCGTGTGGCTCGCGGCCTCGTTGGGGCAGCAGGTGGACGCGGAGAAGCTGCGCGCGGTGCCTCCGGAGTATGGGCTCGCGGGCGCGGCGCGGGTGTTGATGGCGCTCGCCGAAGAGCCCGAGTTCGCCGCGAGGGCCGTCGCCAACGTGGACTTCCTCGGCTTCCGTCAGCTCGACACGGAAACGGGCCTCTTGCTGGCAGCGGAGTTCGAGAGGCTCGGGGACGCAGCGCTCGCGGTGAAGATGCTGGACATCTCCAACGCGGACCTGGGCTACGGCGAGCTGCAGGACGTGCTGAGCGGCAAGCTGCCGATTGAGTCCCTCACGACGCTGGACTGGGGCGAGCGGGCCGCGCTGCACCTGGTGCTCGCGCGCCAACTGGACGCCCGGGGCCAGGACTCCAAGGCGGCCTACGCGCTCGTGAAGAAGGAAGTGCTGCTGCCCGGCGCGGTCAGCATCGCGCTCCAGAACTGGGACCGCCCCAAGCCGTCCAGCGCCGTGGCGGGGGACACGGTGCCCTGACGCGGGCTTCACACCGTGGCGACGGTGAACCCGATGCCCGGCAGTGCCTCGACCCACGACACGGAGGAGAAGCCCGCCTCCGTGAAGAGTTGGAGGAACTCTTCCCCCGTGCGGTGCCGCACGAACCCGGGATCCGCCAGCTCCGAGATGGGGCGGGCCAGCTTGACGAACCACTCAGGCCCCCCGTCCGCCACGAAGACCTTCCCGTGAGGCGCCAGCACCTGGCGGAAGGCGCGTGCCGCAGCCAGGCCATCCGGGTAGTGGTGGAATGACAGACAACAAAAGACGGCATCGAAGGCGCCCGTGAACTCCTCGGGTGGCTGCGCGACGTCTGCCTGGAAGAAGGCCATGTTTCGACAACCGGCAGCGCTCGCGGCGCGGTGCGCAGCCTCCACCATGCCCCGTGACAGGTCCGCGGCCACCACCTCTCCATCCGGTACCAGTTTGGACAGACGCAGGGCCGAACCCCCAGGCCCGGCTGAGGGATCCAGGATTCGGGCGTTTGGCGGCAGTGGCTGCATCAACTCCAACACCTCGTCGACGATGGGATCCGAGAAGGGTCGGACCACGGCGTCATAGACAGACGCGACGCGGTCGAACTCACGAACGTCCTCGTAGCCCGCGGGCTCGTTCGCCAATAGCACTGGCTGCGCATGCCTCAGGCTGAGATGCGGGCCGCCGCCTCGGAGTACACCGCGCTGCAGGGGCGGCCCCAGCGTGGAGGCCCGATAGAGGCCCAATCGTCGCAGCGCACGGGCCGGCTCAAAAACATACATCCGCCAGGACAGCAGCGTGAGGGCCAGCGCTTGATCCAACACGTGACGATTGACGGTGTGTTCCTGCATGGCGGATGCGATGGCCGGGTGGGTTCTGACCCAAGAATGAGCGGAGAGATGACGCTGTATCATGACCGCGCCAGGGGGGAGCTGCCCTCCGGCGCCAGACATGACAATCCGTTCGAATTTCGCTGGGACGAGCCGCTTCGAGGTGTGTGGACCGCTGGGCCAGGGCGCCACGGGCATGGTGTATCGGGTCCGCGATCGGGAGGTGGGCCGCGAGGTGGCGCTCAAGACGCTGCGGCTGCCTGGAGCGGAAGCGCTCTACCGGCTGAAGCGCGAGTTCCGCACCCGCGCAGGCATCGTCCACCCCAACCTGCTCCAGCTCCATGAGCTGTTCGTGGCAGACGGGTTCCCCTTCTTCACCATGGAGCTGGTGGAGGGCGTCGACTTCCTGAGCTGGGCACGGAGGGAGCTGGCGCTCGGTGGCGGGATTCCCCAGACATGGGAGTCCTCCCTGGCCAGCGGGGCGTCGACGCTGCCGACCTCCGAAGGCGGGGAAGGGCGCATCCCGATGGAGGAGCTTGCATCCGCCGCGCATGCCCGGAGCGGTGACTGGCCGGAGGTGGCTTCTCGGGAAGAGTCCTGGCGGCGGCTGCGAGAGGGAGTGGCGCAACTCCTGCGAGCGCTGGGGGCGCTCCACGCGGCGGGGCTCGTGCACCGCGACGTGAAGCCCTCGAACGTGCTCGTCACCCGAGAGGAGCGCGTGCTGCTCCTCGACTTCGGCCTCATGACGGAGCAACAGCCCTCCCTGGAGGGCGCTCCGGCCCAGCGGCGCGCCGGGACTCCGGCCTATATGGCGCCGGAGCAGGTGACAGGAGAGTCCGTCACCTCCGCCTCGGACCTCTACGCGGTGGGGGCCATGCTGTATCAGGTGCTCACCGGAGCGTATCCATTCGCGGCCGAGCCCGAGCGCTTGTTGGAGTTGAAGGTGAGCCAGCAGCCGCCTCTGGTCCACGCGCAGGCTCCGGACGTCCCCGAGGATCTGGCCACGCTGGCTCGGGAGCTGCTGTCGCTGGAGCCGAAGCAACGTCCGTCGGCGGAGGAGTGCATCGCACGGCTGTCCTCGATGCTCGCGGGTGCGGCGCCGCACCGGAGCGCCACGGGGTCCGCGAGTCACGCCCCGTTCGTGGGCCGGGCACGGGAACTCGTTGTGTTGGAGGAGGCGCTGGCGGAGGTCTCCCAGCAGCAGCGCCAGATCACGGTGCATGTCCACGGGCCCTCGGGGATGGGCAAGTCCACCCTGGTGCGCGAGTTCCTCGCCCAACGCGCTCACGCCTCCGAGCCCATGGTGCTCCAGGGGCGGTGCCACCCGCAGGAGAGCGTGCCCTACAAGGCCATGGACGCGGCGATCGACTCGCTGGCCCGCCAGCTCGGCGCGCTCGCCGTGGACGAGGCCGCGGCGCTCGTTCCTGCCCAGGCCTACGCGCTGACGCGCCTCTTCCCCGTCCTGGGACGGCTCGCGGCGTTTCAGCATGCGGCCGTCCCCGCGGCGCTCCCGGAGCCCGCCGAGCTGCGGCACCAGGGCTTCCAGGCCCTGCGCGAGCTGCTGGAGCGGCTCGGCCGCGCGCGCCCGCTGGTGCTCTGGATCGATGACGTGCAGTGGGGAGATGCCGACTCGGCGCCGCTCTTCCAGGAACTGCTGCGGTCTCCCGCGCCGCGCATGCTGCTGGTGCTCTCGTGGCGGAGCGAGGACCGGAGCCGCAGCCCGCTGCTGCGCCGGCTGTTGGAGCTGGCCCCGCCCGGAGCGCTCTCCGGCGCCGCGCGCGAGCTGCCGCTAGGGGCGCTGGGCGAGCGGGAGGTGGCGGAGCTGGTCTCGGCCATGCTCGGCGCGCGGACCTCCGGGCGTGATCCGCAGGTGGAAGCTGTCATCGCCCATGCCGAGGGCAATCCCTTCATCGCCTGCGAGCTGGCCCGCCATGTGGGCGCGCACGAGGGCCCGGGATTGTCGCTGCCGGCCCAGGTGGATGTGGCCCAGCTGCTGATGGAGCGGATCCGCTCGCTCCCGCCGGAGCAGCGCGCGCTCCTGGATGTGGCCGCCGTCGCGGGCCGGCCGTTGGGGCGGAGCGTGGCGCTGCGGGCCGCCGGGCTTGGCGAAGGCGGGCGGGCCGTCTCTGCCTGGCTGCGAGACTCCAGCCTGCTGCGAGAGGTGCCGGCGGAGGGCGAGGTGGATATCGCGACCTACCACGACCGCATCCGCGAGGCGCTGCTCGAGGCGCTCCCGGCCGAGGTGCGCGTGGGCCGGCACCGAGGCATCGCCGAGGCTCTCACGGCGCGCGGCTCCGAGGACTTCGAGGCGCTGCTCGTGCACTGGGAGGGCGCGGGCGAGCCGATGCGCGCGGGCGGATACGCGGTGCGCTCCGCCGAGCGTGCCTCCCAGACGCTCGCCTTCGGCCGCTCCGCCGAGCTCTATCAGCGCGGGCTGGAGCTGCTGGGCGAGTCCGCGGATCGCCCCTCGCTCCTGGAGAAGCTGGCCCAGGCGCTGGCCAATCAGGGCCGCGCGCCCGAAGCGGCCCAGCGCTACCTGGAGTCCGCGGAGGCGCTGGGGACAGAGCTTCAGGGCACGCGCGTGAGCGGGTTGAAGCAGCGCGCCGCGGAGCAGTACCTGAAGAGCGGGCGCTTCAACCAGGGCTGGCGGGAGATGCGTTCGGTGCTGGAGGCACTCGGCATCCCCGTGCCGGGCTCCTTCCTGGGGGCGATGGGCTCGGCCACGTGGCGCCGGGTCGTCTTCCTGACGCGGCGGGTGGACGTGGACGCCGCGCGGCCCGCGCTCGCGCCCGAGGAGCGGCACCGGCTGGAGGTGCTGTGGGCCACGTCGACCAGCTGGTCCATGGTGAACCCCACACTGGCGGATGCCTTCCGCATGATGCACCTGCTGCGCACGCTGAAGGCCGGAGACGCCTCCACGCTCTGCCGGGCCCTGGGCTTCGAGGCCGCCATGGAGTCCCACGTGGGCGGCCGCTTCCTGGAGAACAACGCCCGCAAGCTGCTGGAGAAGGTGCGGGTCCTCATGGAGCGCACGGGCGACCCCTATGATCAGGCCTGGTACTTCATGTCCGTGGCGAACCAGGCGTACACCCTGGGCCGGTGGCGCGAGGCGGCCGAGGCCTGCGACCGCGCCGACGTGCTCTTCCGCGAGCAGTGCCCGGGCACGGCCTGGGAGCGGGTGAGTGTGGCCATCTTCCATCACCACGCTCTGGCGATGCTGGGAGAGCTGCCTGCGCTGGCGGCGCGGCTGGAGGCGCTCGACCGGGACGCGACGCTGCGCGGCGACGTGCACGCGCGCTGCGAGGCCTGGATTGGCGAGCCCGTGTTGGCCTGGCTGGCGAAGGATCGCGCCGAGGAGGCCCAGGCCCGCGCCGCCGATGCGCTGGCCGCGCAGTCCCCGGTGGCGTCCACCTGGCCGGAGAACGCGTACCGCCGCCAGCAGTACGCGGAGCTGATCGCCTGCGTCTACGCCTCCCACTACCGGGGCGATCCCTGGCCCGCGTGGAAGGCCGTCCTGGAGCACTGGGCGCCGCTGAAGTCCTCCTTCATGCTCTCGCTGAGGGCCACCGGTCTGGGGCTGCGGCACATGCGGGCGCGGGCGGCACTGGCCGCTGCGGAGTCCCTCCCGGACGAGCGGACGTCTCCCCCTGCCAGCGTGGAGCCGCGCTGGAACCGGCGGGCGCTGCTGGCCGATGTCCGTGCGCAGCTCCGGGTGATGGAAGGCGACCCCATTGGCAGTGCGCGCCCCCTGGGCCACCTGCTGCGGGCAGGGCTGGCCCGGCTGAGCGGGGACAGCGCCACGGCGGTCCGCGAGCTAGAGCAGGCGGTGGCGGGCCTCGATCGCGAAGGAGTGGCGCTGTACCGGGAAGCAGCGCGCTACGCGCTGGGGACCCTCCAGGGAGGCGGCGAGGGCGATGCGCTGCGGCGTCAGGCCTCGGAATGGATGGCGGCGCGTCAGGTGGTGCGGCCCGGCGCGCTGGCAGCGGCGATGGTGCCCGGGCTGGGACTGATGCCCGGGCTCCGGACCGCTCAAGACGTGGGAGGCCGGTAGCCGGCGGCGCCGCGCCGCAGGCTCTCCTCCAACTGGGTGCGGATGCGCCGCAGCAGCCCGACGAGGCCCTCGCCGCCTCCATGGCCCGAATGCATCCCCAGCCCGCGCAGCAGGGACTCCACCTGGGCAAAGGCATCCGTGGACGTAGCGGAGGCCGGTGATGCCGCCGAGAGATGAGAGAGCATGGAGGGGAGCACCTCGATGCCCAGGAGGTCCCAGGGATGGGGCAGCCCCATCCTGAAGTTCACCGCGTCCTGCTGCCGCAAGAGCATCACATCCGGAAGCTCATTCGCCTCGGGGTTCCAGATGCGGCAGTAGTCGCCCACCGGCGTGGTGGCGAAGAGCTTCTCGTAGACCTGAGAATCTGGCCGTGGGGTCGGGCGCTTGCTGTGCCTCCCCCCGCAGTGATCGAGGATGGCGTTGACGGCGTGCCGGGCCGACTCGTTCGCGGACTCCATGGTGGTGAGCCGGGTGAAGGTCCTGTTGTAGGTGCCCGCGAAGACGATCTGATCCCAATGCACGTAATAGCCACCGTGCGCGGCCTGCCAGAGTCCATGCGGTAGGTCCCTATCGTGGGAGGACACGTGAGCGCCTGACGTGGGGTCCCAGGGGTCGGGCCCCGGCCGGTGCTTCCAGTCTCCGGCGGTGGGCAACAGGAAGGGCGTGTTGTTCTTGATGATGTGAGCATGGTCCTGATCGCTCCTGTCGTAGACGAGCCCTTCGTCGATATGGATGAAGGCGGGCTCGGGAGGATTGAACTCCAGGAAGGGGCGTCCCTTCTCCTTTCGCTGGAGGGCCTTGCCGAGCTGACCCAGGACCGCGGCTTTCAATTGCGCCGGCGTGGACTCCCAGGCGCTCCTTCCCCCGGAGTCTGGGGCCCTTTTCTTCCATTCACCAATGTCGACGCTGAGCAGTGATTGGTATTGGCTCAGCCGCTGGATGGGCCGGTGCTGCCAGGCGACGGGACTGCAGATGGCGGAGAGCCCCCATGGCGCATCGAGCAGGTAGAGGTAGCCATCGATGACGTTGAGCTCCGTGGCGAAGAAGAACTGGATGCCGGAGAGTGTCTGGAGCCGATCCCACTCATACAGGCCGACTTCTGTTCGCGGGTCGCGGTGACGTGTACCCGCTTCTCCCCGCTTGACGGGGACCCGGGTGGTGTATCCCCGGAGCCTGCCTGGCACGCTCAGGTCCATCTGGAGTTGGGTGAGCGGCATGGCCTGGGTGATTTCCTCCGCTGCGAGGACGTCCACGGCCACGACGTAATAGTCATCCGTGGTCGGGAACGTCTGCTCTCCATGCGGATACTGAACGACGGGGTTGAAGCGGGCGCCTTCCGTGCGAAGGTTCACCGCCTCGAAACCCTTGAGCGTTGCCTGGATGAATTGGACGCCCAGGCGGCACAGGTGCGTGTGCCAGTGGCTGAACCAGGCCGCGCTGGTGGGCCCGTTCAGGGTGGCGTGGGTTTCCTCGGTGGGGACGATGACGTCGGTCAGGAGCTGGAGGTAGGTGTTACCCGTGGTTCGTGCATCCGCTGCCCTGCCGTCCAGCGCCACCAGCACCCGCCCGGAGGACTGGACCAGATGGGTGAAGGCCTCGCTGTAGCGGTACAGCTTCCCGGAGCCGCCGTTTCCGGAGGCGCCCTCGATGTATTCCCACCAGGAGATGTCCTCCAACTCGTGGGCCCTACGCTCGGGACTGGTGAGCATGTAGCGCAGGATCCGGAGCGAGAACTGGAAGAGATCCTGCGGTTGGATTCCCAGGTACTCCAGGTTGCTCAGCCCGCTCGACTCGCGCGCGATGGAATTCGGGAAGCTGGCGGTCGCCCACTTCGTGACAAAGGGCGGGTGATTCTCGCTGGCGATGCCGATGCTCGGTAGCGGGACGAGGTTGTCGTAGGTGGTACGGGACGTCGGTAGGGAGTTGTTGTCGTAGAGGGGGATGCGCCGCATCGTGTCGAAGACATGGCGGTAGTACGACGGGAAGTACCGATACCCATGCTCGCCCGGGAGGATGATGCGCTCCAGGGTGACCCGCACCCAGTTCCTGGCTGACGGCGGCTGACCGAGCTCCGTGTTCGCGGGCCGGGGCTCTGCCTTTGAGAGATAGCGCTCCGGAGGAAGGCGGAGTGTGTAGAGGCGCTCTCTCAGCTTGCTTTCGATGATCGTGGCCAGCCCCTGGCTCCGCTCAATCTCCGCGGGGAGGTTCATCACCTGCTGGAGTTCATCCAGGCTCTGGTCGAAGAACGACTGGATGTGGACGACGAAGTCATCCCCGAGCGAACCGTCATGGACCTTGCGGGTCAGCTGCGCCATCGCATTCTCCAGGTCCGCGGTCGAGCGTGGAGTGAGTTCGAGGGGCTCGTTCTGGAACTCAATCCAGAGAGAAGGAAAGGGCCTGGCCTGGTCGAGCCCAAGGTCCACCGAACTCGTGGTGAGCGGGTGGATAGGCGAGGCAGTGCCGTGCACGGGACCCGGCTCATCCGTCTGGAAGAAGATCGGCTGCTCACTGGAGGCCTGGAAGTACTGGGTGCGGGCCAGCCCTCCGACGGCCAGGGATTTCTTGCCCCGGGAGTTGAGCGCGTTGGCGGTTTCGTAGACGAGGACTTCGAAGCCACGCAGTGCCAGCTCGTGGGCCGCGGTCAGCCCCGCGATGCCGGCGCCGAAGACGTGGACCCGACGCTTCGACGACTGTGTTTCGGGCTTATTGCCGGATTCGCTCGGGGGAACGGTGTCAGCCACGGGCGTCTGCCTTTCTCTCACGGGAGTGCTGTGCGCGCGCATCGTCCGCGCACGTCAGGCGAAGTTGGTGGAGCAGGGACGGAAAGCCCGCGCAGCGGACCGCACCATGCACGTAGCGGATCAGCCCTTCATGCGCGCGAAGGAGGAGCTCCAGGGGACCGACCACCTCGACGGCGTTGGAGAGCACCGCCTCCGTGAGCGTGCGCCGGTCATCGAGCACCGCGAGAATGGTCCGCCGCGAGGTGCCCACGGTGATGGACTCCTGGCCATCCACGGCGCGCAGGTGGGCCTGCGTGGAAGTGAAGGCGGCGGTGAAGTGCTCGGCGTCGATTCTCAGCGCGACGGCGAGGCCGGCCAGGGGCATCAGGATGCGCTCGTGGGCCTGGGGCTGCTCGCGGGCCAGCAGCGCGAAGGAGCGGGCCAGCAGCGTCTGCACGCTGCCCTCAGTCACGGATGAACTCAAAGACACCGGTCCCCTCCATGGCCACGGAATGTCCACGCACGCGCCCCTGCGCAGTCACCCGGCCCAGCACCTCGTGGATGATGGTCACCTGCTCGGGGTGCTCCTCGGAGGGGGTGACGATGCGGGCGGAGTCCTGCGGGTGGAAGGACAGCTCGAGCGTGTCCGCCCCTCCGTGGGCGGCAATCTCCAGGGTCTCGGGCAGGTCCGCCGCGGTGCCCGGGGCCAGCAGCGCCATGACTCGAGGCACGGAGAAGGGGCGCGCCTTGCGGAAGCTGCCCCGGGTGAGGACGCGGAGCTCCTCGTCGCGGAACACGCGCAAGGGCTCGCCGCCGTGCCAGAGGAAGAGACCCTGGTAGCGGGCCACCGAGCGGCCGCGGTCCGCCATGCGCACGTGCACCAGGCTCCAGGGGTTGGTCATGTCCCAGGGCAGCACCGAGCCCCACTCCCATGAGAAGTCATTGCCCCAGAGGAAGTGGCCCCAGTTGTGGTCATGGTAGGCGGGGGCGTCGTTCACCTGCACGGTGCGGCCCGCGAGCCGGAGCGTGCCGCGCGCCAGCAGCCGGGGGACGAAGAGCCAGGACAGGCGCCGGTCCAGGGTGAGCGGCTGGTTGACGGAGAGGGCGGGCAGCGTCACGGGGACGAGCTCCAGCTCGGCGGCCAGCGGCTGGTCACGCAGCGCGATGGACAGGCGGTAGGTGCCGTCGATGAAGCGCAGGGTGTTGTGGCCGAAGCGCGCGTCGATGCGTCCGGCGGTCACCTCCACCTCTGCCTCCTCGAAGTGCTCCACGTCTCCTTCCCAGCCCTCGCCGCGAGCCAGGACGATGAGTCGCGCCACCTCGGGTTGCCGGCCCTGCGTGGCCCGCACGTCGTCAATCAGGCTGAAGTTGATCAGCAGGTGCGCCGCCTCGGTGTGCACGAGGAAGTGCTGCCATTCCTTGTGCGCGCCCCGCCCGCCCATGCGCGAGGGCGAGCGCCGGAAGTAGTCGTTGCCAGTCAGCAGCCGCGCGAGGCGCTCTGGCGGAGGAGCGGAAGGGGGCATGGGCTGGCACTGGCTGCTACCGCAGCAGCTCCCTGAGGGAGGGCGCCGCGGACGCGTCAGGCTCCGGTGTCGCGACCTCTCCGGAGGATTGGCTCGCCTCCATCGCGCCCAGGAACGTCCGGCGCGCGGAGACGAGGCCGAGGACCATCAGCAGGAGCCGGTCCTCCTCTGGCTCGGGAAGGGGGGACGCCGGCGCGGCGGGCTCGGGCAGCAGGTGATTGAAGCGCTGGGACAGCGACAGCATGCCGAGCAGCAGGGGCAGGACCGGGTTGCGATCAGCGAAGTCGCTCCAGGGCTCATCGAGCAGCGGCATGGGCCTCTCCCTGGCGCGGCAGGTCTTGAAGCTGACGCAGCAGCTCCTCCAACCGGGCGGAGCCCGTGGCCTGGAAGAGCGCCTCGATGTACGCGGAGGGCAGCACGGTGGCCGGATCCTCCTCGGGGATGTTGAGGGAGAGGGCATCCCAGAGGCGGCGGCCCTGCTGGAGCAAAGGAGAGGAGGCGAGCGTGGACTTCCAGGCGGCACCCTCGGGAGTCGCGGCGAAGCGCCGCCCCTCGGCGACGAGCGCGCAGAAGGCCGCCTGCACGACGATGGGGTGCTTGAGCATCAGCACCTGAAGCCGTCGCAGCAGCCCCAGGAGCACCTCCTCCTGCGAGCCCGCCGGGAACGATTCGCTGGCCCCAGGCGCCGCGGACGGAAGCAGTTGCTCGAACAGCAGATCCCGGATGCGATGCGCCTCTTCATGGAGAATCGCCTGGGTGCGGATGAAGTCGAAGAGGGAGGACTGGGGGGAGGGGGGAGGCACCATGGAGGGCGTCACTTCGCTCGCAGGAGGACGTAGGAGGTCAGGCCCTCCAGCAGGTCCCGATGGATGGAGGGGGGGAGCCAGCCGCGGCACACGTCGAAGCGCCGCTGGGCATCTTGCAGCCAATCCCGAGCCACCCGCTGCGCATGGCCAATGCTGTCGTGGCGCTCCATGAGCGAGAGGAGAAAGCGCACCTGCTCGGGAGTCTTCTCCGCACGGCGAGGTGCCGCGTTCCGTGCCTCGCGCAGCCGCTGCCGCCCCACGACCGTCAGCTCGCCTTCCTCGACGAGCCGGTCCAGCTGCGCATCGAATGTCGTGGGCTCCGGAGCCGCCTCCGGGGAGGGGCGGGGCAGGGAGAGGATGCGCTCGGCTTCCGCCCGGTCCCCGGCGGGCACGTGACGCATCATGTGCAGCAGCATCAGGGTGCGCTTGCCCTCCCAGAGATCGCCGCCGATCTCCTTGCCATACGCGCCCACCTCGCCGCGCAGGTTGAGCACGTCGTCCTGGATTTGAAAGGCGATGCCGAGGCTGCGGGCGAAGGCGGCCAACTGCTCGATGCGCTCCCCGTCCTGACGGGCCGCGATGGCGCCCACAACCATGGGGGTGATGAAGCTGTACCAGCACGTCTTCTGCTCCACCATCCGCACGTAGTCCTCGTCGCTGAGCGTCCACGCGCCCCGGCGGATCCAATCGAGCTCGAGGGCCTGGCCCTCCACCGACTCCTGCGTCATGCGCGCCACGGCCTGGAGGATGCGCAGCGCGGGGCCCAGGCCCACGGCGCCGATGTTGTCCAGCAGCGGCCGCAGCGACAGGGCGAACATGGCGTCCCCCACGTTGATGGCAACGGGGATGCCGTGCGCCCGGTGCAGCGTGGGGCTGCCGCGGCGCAGCAATGACTCATCCTCGATGTCGTCGTGGATGAGAAAGGCATTGTGATACAGCTCGAGCACGGTCGCCGGGCGCAGCGCCGCCTCCAGCGTGCCTCCCAGCGCACGGCACGTGGCAATGCAGAGTGCCGGCCGCAGCCCCTTGGCCTCTCGCAGCGGGTAGTCCAGCATGAGCTGGTAGAGGAACGGCGCGTGGTGGCGCTCAGCGGGGATGATTCGGCGGAGCTCCTCGAGCACGAGCGAGCGGCACTCCTCGAGATAGCCCGCGAGCAGCTCACTGGTCCCGGATGGATCCTGCACCGCGCGCGAAGCTAGCATGCGACGGTGAGTGTTTCGCGAGGTCAGAGAAGCAGATGGGGCTCTTGCTGCAGTTGGAAGATGGACGCCGGTTCACCTTGGGAACGCGCTGTCTGCTGGGACGTCACCCTGCGTGTGATGTTCACATACCGGACGGCCGGGTCTCCGGCGAACACGCGAGCCTGCACTGGGCGGGCGCTCACTGGGAGCTGAGGGACCTGGGCAGCCGCAACGGCACGTTCGTCGAGGGGCGGCGGCTGGCCTTGGGCGAGCGGGTGGAGCTGGGGCAGGGGCAGGACTTCCTGCTGGGAAAGAGTGGCATCGGCTTCCGGCTGCTGGACGCGTCCCCTCCCGCGGCGCGGGCCCGGCACCTGGCCACGGGGCTGGTGCGGGTGGCGACCGGCGCGTTGCTGGTGCTGCCGGATGACGACGAGCCACAGGCCAGCCTCTTCCCGCTGGACGGCGGGCAGTGGGTGTTGGAGTTGGGCGAAGAGCGGCGCCGGCTGAAGGACCAGGATCGGGTGTGGCTGGACGGCTCGGAGTGGGTGGTGGAGCTGCCCCTCGCGGCGACGGAGACACTCGAGGAAGCGGATGCGCCCACGTTGGCGGAGGTCCGGCTGCGCATCGGCGTCAGCCGCGACGAGGAGCATGTAGAGGTGGCGGTGCGCCTGCGGGAGGGGGAGCGGATGCTGCCTCCCCGCTCCTCGCAGTACCTGTTGGCGACGCTGGCACGGTTGAGGCTCGCCGAGCACGCCCTGTCGCCGTCCGAGCAGGGCTGGGTGGACCGCGAGCAGCTCTGCCGGATGCTGGCCACGGACACCAACAAGCTGAACGTGGACATCCACCGGGTGCGCAAGCAATTCGGCGCGCTGGGCATCCAGGATGCGGCGGGCGTCGTGGAGCGGCGCCCGGGCACGGGTCAGGTGCGGCTGGGGATGAACAGCGTGGAAGTCTTTACGCTGTAGTCCCTTCAGGCTCGTCGCACATCCCGGAAGCACTCCGAGGAATAATGAGGCACCTGCAAGGGGTCCCAGGGGGGAGCGACGTCGGTTGAGCCCTTTTGCTTCTTCGCATACGGCCCGCCCTGGATTCCCGTGCCTCCTTTAGGTTCTCTCAACGGTGAACGGGCTCGCTTGCTGGCAATACGCCGCTTCGGGCTGAGCGTAGGCTTCGGGCTGAGCGTAGGCTTCGGGCTGAGCGTAGGCTTTGGGCTGAGCGTAGTCATGAATTTCGTGCTCGCCTCGATGACGATCGTTTGAGCTTTGTCTGGCAGGGCGTCAACGAGCGCGTCGTTCCTGAGCTTGGCTTCATTGCGATCGCTCTCCCAACTGGAGGCGGCGGCCTTGGACTTCAGCGAGCCGCTGTTTTTGGCAGTGCGTGCCAGTTCGGCCGGAGCCATGCTTGCGATGCCCGCAGCGCTCAGTGTGGCAGTGACGGCAGGAGGTGCGATATTTTCGAATTTCGGGTTCGCAAGGATATTCTCAATGATGTGGTCGCGTAGTGCGTTGTGAGCCGCAGATTGCCCTGTCCGCTTGACGTTCGAGCCTGAGTGCCCCGCGACAGTGTCGTTCGGACCGGAAAGGATGGTCCTGGCCGTATCTGTTCGGTAGCCGTCGGCGGAGCGCAGCACCGCTTTCAGCGGTGCACTGTAGATTCTCCTGCCGTTGTACTTGAAGAGATAGGAACGCTTGGTCATCACCTTCAATGTGTGCGTACCGTCTTTGTTGTCAGTCGCACTCTTCAAGGCGGCGAACAAGTCCGCGGGTACGAGTTCATGATACCCGCTGGAATGTCCGGCCAAGGTCCTGTTTGAACTTGCGCGGAAAGACGATTTGCTCGCCTTGCCCTTGGGGTCGACAGTGAAGAAGCCCGACTGGCTTTGCTTCTTGGTTAATGTCTTGTCGTCTTTCAGGGTGTATCTTCGGGATTTCTGGAGATTATTCCTCGTGTTCTTTTTGCCCTGGGTGCGATTCGCCACGGCTCAGTCCTTCTCGACGGAGAGCGCGCGTATCGCATAGCCACAGTTCGCGGCGTTCTGGAGGTCAATCGGCTGGATGGTGATGGAGACGGTGTTGAGCCCCAGTTGGAGATAGTCATGGTAGTCGATGGTGGAGAAATCCAGGTTGCGCAAGGCAATGCGTGTCAGGTTGTTCTCGCCGCCTTCTGCCTCCAGCGCATCCAGGTATTTCGTTATCGGGTTTGCCTTGTCTCCGTTGACGATGAAGGTCAGCACCACGCCAGTCGATTTGGACGTCCCTTCGGCAGGTCTGGTCGTCCAGTGCTTCATGAACAAGGTGTAGTCGCTGACCGTGTCGGTCACCTTGAAGTACAGCGTCATGGAGAGCGACGTGTCCTTTTCGGTAAAGGCCGCGGTCAAGGCTGTTTCGCCGGCCGTGAAGCCGAAACCCGCATCGCCGCTCGCCGGGGCCGCCGGATAGGCCGTGGTGTCCTTGATCAAGAGATTGTTGCTGGTGGCTGCAATCTTGAACGCGCTCGGCGGGGTCTGGCTTCCGACAGCAGCGGGGCTGACGGTGAACTTGTTGGGGATGAAGCCGATGACCGCGCCTTTGCCTTGCAGACCGACAGGGTCCAAGGCGAGCAGCGGCAGATCGACGGTCGCGCTCAAGGGCGTGTCGCCCTGCAGGACGGTGGGAAGCGGGTCCATGAAAACGTCCAGGCCAGGGTATCCCCCCCAGGAGGGATAATTATGAGAGCCTGAGAAATAGTTGATCACATGGGAGACCGTGATTTCATCCAGGGTGGGATCGGTGATCGTGACAAGCCATAGCGCCCTCATGATGAAGTTGACGCCATACATCGACAGGTGGCTCGGCGGATACAGCGCTATCCCATCCCACAGTCGTGCCGACATGGCCTTGGGAATCGTGATTCGGGTTTGATTGTTGTATGTGAGTCCGTCAGTCGTTCTGCATTCGATCGCGTCCCACGGATATTCCTGGCCAAAGGTCCAGCTCATCTCCTTAGTTCGCGGATTGAACATCGCGTAAGCGCCCCAGTCCTTGAGGCTCATGGATGCAGAAGATGAGCTCTCCTGGTTCCTGGATTGGGATGACTCATCCGTGCCGGTGAACGAGTGCTCGTTGGTGGCGGTTGTGGAGTGGTCGTAGTTGGCTGAAACGCTATATCCAGCCGTTCCCAGACTGACCGACGCGCCATAACTGTTGGTCTGGGAGGTTGAAGAACCGACGGTGCTGCTCAGGGAGCTGCCGGCGGATTGTCCATTGGAATCAGTGTCGGAGCTGGATGATTGGAACTTGGTGTTGATCGTCTGGGGCGAGTATTCCAGGATTTGAATGTCGAGCCCATCAGATGCCCCTGTGTCTGATGGGCTCAAGGTCAATCCTGTGTTGATGAGGACGGGGTAGTTTTCGTAGGAGGTGACGCCTTTGCTCGGCGACGACGGACTCAAGTCCGCCCCTTCAGGGTTGTAGATGTTGATTCTTTGGATGCAGTGGAGAAGGAACTTCCGGCTCGGGGTCTTGGTCCCAGCCGAAGTGCCAGCAGGTAGCTGAACGTCGTCATACCGGGTGGCTTGGTACTCCGTGAAAACATTTCCTAGTGTGTCCGAGCCTTTCGAGATCGAGTAGAACCTCGAAAATGAATACGGGTCTGTTTTCTTGAACATTTCCCTGTCCCTTGATGTTGTCTACCGGTCGATGCAATTGATGATGTAGTGGACAGTGAAGTAGGGCTGCATGTTGTTGTGTGGGGCCCCGCTGCCCGTGCTTCCAGTTGTTCCTGAGGCTGGCTCGTAACACATCAGGGGGATTTCACTTCCACTCTGACTGTCGATGGAATAGCCAAACTTGGAGTCGTTCGTGTGGCTGTGGGGGGGGATTTCGTTCGTTGAGAGGGTGTGCGAGTATTCCCCGCCGGTGTATTGAGCTGGCCAGGTTTGCGAAGGGAAGTTGGGGGACGTGCCATCCGACTGCGTGACGTTCACAGGCGTACCCGCGCCAATCAGCGTTCTGCCGCGGAAGTCCGGAGTGTTGGTGCTACCCAGGGCGGTGATCAGTTCCTGATATTGGCCTGGGATTGTTTCGCCATCGCACAGCAGCCAGCCGTCCGGAATGTTGTCCGCGCTCAAGGCAAACGCCACAATCGTGCCCAGTGGCACGTGAACGGTCTTTGTCATTTGGATGTCCAGTTGGTTGTGTCGCGCTGGTCGTGTTCTCGCTCGTCCAGCTCGCGGCTCTCTCGTATGTGGATGGGTTTGAATCCACTTGCAGCGCCGTGGCCACAAGCAGGAGCCAAACTAGAGAGTTGCCCCCGCCTGGGCGATTACACGGCGTTACAGACAGGGGACCGCGCTTGGACTGGCGTCAGGGCTCTCAGGCCGCCTGCGCGCTACGCAGCAAGGCGGGGAACACGACGCCCTGACGCGGGCTACATCCGCTCGTCGATAGCGCGGTTGCTCATCTCGTCCGCTTCCGCGTTCTGCGCGCGGGGGACGTGGGCGAGCTTCACCTTGCCGAAGGTCGCAAGCAGCTTCTGCGCCTCCAGGAACAAGGGCTTCAGCGTGGGGCTCTTCACCTGGTATTTCCCACCCAGCTGACGGATGAGCAGCTCGCTGTCCGCGAACACCTCCACCTCGCGGGCGCCCAGGCTCTTCGCGTGCTGCAGGCCGATGAGCAGGCCCATGTACTCGGCGTAGTTGTTCGTCTGGTGCCCCAGGAACTTGCCCAGGCGCGCCACCACCGCGCCCTCGGCGTTCATCAGCACCGCTCCGGCGCCGGCAGGGCCCGGGTTGCCTCGCGCCGCTCCGTCCGAATAGACGCGCACGCGGTTGAGCGCTCCACCCGCCGCGGGCGTCACGACCTCGATGCCTGACGTGGTGGACTCGGACGCCGTCCGCGGGGCCGACTCCGAGGCGGGCGCCCCGGCCTCGCGCGGACCGCCGCCCAGCTGCCCGGCGGCTTCGTCCAGCAACTGGCCCAGGTGTTCGCGGGTGAGCCCGCGAAAGGCGCGCACCGTCGCCGTCAGCGGCTCCTCACGGGCGATGTGACGGAGGACGTCGACGAGCGAAGGGGTCGGCATGGGTGAGGGGACCGAAGTGAGGCGCCGCCGCTACTTCTCGGCGGTGTCCTTCGGCTCCTGCAGCGCTTCGACGGCGAAGATGATGCGGTTGCACGAGGGGCACACGTCCGTGCCCAGCGTGGTGCGCAGCATGTTGTACATCTGCGGGGGCAGGTTCATGTTGCAGCCCTGGCAGGTGCCCGCCACGACGCCCACCATCGCGGGCAGCTTCTTCTTGCGGATGACCTCGTAGCGGCGGAGCAGGGTGGCATCCACGTTCGCGGCGACTTCCGCGCGGCGCCCCTCCAGCTCCTTCACCTGGGACTCGGACTCGCCCAGCTTCCCGCGCAGCTCCGTCATCCGGCCCGACAGGCCCTGCTGCTTGGTGGCGTAGTCCGCCTCCTTGCCCTTGATGGCCTCGCGAGCGCCGCCCAGCTCCTTCACCTTCTCCGTGAGCGCCTCGGACTGGGTGAGGATGCCCTTCTTCGCGATGTCGATTTCGCGAGCGAGCGCCGAGTACTCACGCGTGGAGCGCTGGTCGGACAGGCGCGCTTCCCACTTCTTCACCTTGTCCTTCTCGTCCGTGATGTTCTGCTCGAGCAAGGCCTTCTGCTTCTCGAGGTCGGCGACGCGTGTCCGCTCGGCCTCGATGCCATTGCGCGCGACCCCCAGCTCCCGCTCCAGCTCGGAAATCTGGCGGGGATGCACGTCCGCCGCCTTTCGGAGCGAGGCGACCTCGAGGTCCACCTTCTGCAGCTCCGCCAAGGCCTTCAGTTTCTCCCGCAAGTTGCTGCCTCCCACACGGCCGCACCGACGCGCGGCTCGGCTCTTGTACCAACAAGGGTGCTGGGGTTCCAACGCGTAAATGGGGAAGCCTCCATCCCTATGTTCCCCGCCTGCCCCTTGAGCGTTTGAATCCGCTTCACGCACCCGTTAGACGGGGCACGTGTCCAGCTTCCGCCTCCGACCCCTCCTGACCCCCGCGCTCCTCCTCGC
>NZ_RAVY01000131.1:0-28239 GCF_003611625.1 Corallococcus sp. CA054B | reverse complement strand
GACGTGGTGGTGGGGCTCTGGGGCGACGTGGAGCTGGCGGCGCGGGACCGGGGCGGCAAGGTGCTGGCCACCACGGCGGACGCCCCGCACCTGTTGGCCACGGTGCTGGTGGCCCGGGGCGACTTCGCGGCGCGCTACCCGGACGCGGTGCGGCGGGTGCTGCGGGGGCTCCTGGACACGGGGCAGGGCGTGCTCAAGTCCCCGGCGGCCGGGGCGCGGCTCTTGGGAGAGGTGGCGCCGTACCTGGGAGACCCCTCGGAGGCCATCCGCAGCGCGCCGCCCGCGACACTGGCGGACAATCGGGCCTTCTTCGGACTTTCCGGCGAGGCGCCGGTTACCTATGACGAGCTCTTCCAGAGCGCCGCGGCGCTCTTCCAGAAGCTCAATCGCGGGACGGCGCCCCCACCGGCGGAGGACACGCGGGACCTGGGCGCGCTGAAGTACGTCTCCGAGGCGCGGGGGCCCTGAAGCGGGCCGGAAGTGGGAAGGGGAGTCGGACGTGGCGAAGACACCGAACTACATCAAGGCCGCGTTCCTCCTGCCGGCCAACCTGGTGGGGCTGACGACGGCGGCCATGTCCAGCGCCGTGACGCAGGAGCCGCTGCCCATGATGGTGGCGCTGGGCGTGGAGGGCGTCTACCTGGCCGTCCTGTCGTCCATGAAGCGCTTCCAGCGCGCCGTGCGGGCGCAGCAGCCGGACAACCCGGAGGCCGCGCGCGCGGCGGTGGACTCGCTGCTCGCGGACCTGGCGCCGTCGCAGCGCGACCACTACCAGCAGCTGGTGGGGCTGAAGGAGAAGATCCTGGCCAACTACCGCAAGCTGCCCGCCGGGCGCGTGCTGGCCGCGAGCAGTGAGCCCAAGCTGGACGCGCTGCTCACGTCCTTCCTGCGGCTCATCTCCGCGCTCAACCAGTACCGCACGTACCTGAGCGGGTCCGACCGGGAGCACCTGACCTCCGAGGTGGCGGCGCTGGAGGCGGAGGTCGCGGAGGAGGCCAACCCGCGCCTCAAGGACGTGAAGGGCAAGCGCGTGGAAATTCTGCGCAAGCGCCTGATGCGCTTCGAGCAGGCGGGCGAGAGCCGCGAGGTGGTGAGCCACCAGCTGGCCGGCATCGAGGACCTGATGCGCCTGACGCACGAGCAGTCCATCGCCATCCGCGACCCGGAGAGCGTCAACCGGCAGCTGGACGTGCTCTCCGCGGAGACGGAGGCCACGGACGAGACGGTGCGCCAGATGGAGCGCTTCCTCGACTTCACCGAGGAGACCTCCGCGCCCCTGCCGCACGGCGGCACCCGCGTGCGGTAGGCCAGGCACGGGCCCGGACGGGCACCTGTTCACCGTGGCACCTTGCGGCACTGGCAGGGGCCGGGGACGGAGCACGAATAGATTGACTCTCCGCCGCAGGCATCCTGTCCTGACGCCCATGCTCCGCCGCGTTGGATTCCTCCCGTTGGTCCTGCTGTTGGTCGTGTTCGCCGGCTGCTCGCGCTGCGGGAAGGAGGCGGCCGGGCCCGCGGATTCGCCCCGGGGCGTGTCGCGCTACCTGCCGCGCACCGCGCAGGCGGCCGTCGTCATCGACGACCTGGGCACGCTGGGCGAGAAGCTCGCGCGCTTCCAGAACCTCAAGGTGGCCTCGTTCGTCGCGCAGCTGCAGAACTTCCCCTCCGCGGAGCGCTACGTGTCCGCGGTGATGCGGCAGGTGGGCGTGGACCTGCGCAGCCGCAAGGCGCTGGAGGACGCCGGCATCGACCCGAAGCGCGGCGCGGGCGCGGCCTTCCTTGGCGGCACGCAGGCGGTGTCCGTCCTGGGCGTGAAGGACGCGGACAAGCTGAAGACGACCTTCGCCACCTTCGCCCGCACGCGCCTGGGCGCGACGGAGGAGAAGGACGCGAAGGTGGACGCCGGGCGGCTCGTCACCTTCAACCGCCCGGGCTCCACGGAGCCCCTGCTGGGCCTGCTCTTCCTCAAGCACGACCTGGTGCTCCTGTCCGCGGGCGCTGGCGTGCCACGGCTGTCGGAGCTGGCGGCGCTGCCGGAGGAGCAGTCGCTGGCGAAGGAGCCGGTGCTGGAGGCGTCCCTCAAGCGGCTCTCCGGCGACCGCGACTTCCACGTGTGGCTGCCGGGCGGCATGGGCCTCCTACCCGCGGGCAGCGTGCAGGGCATCACCTTCACGGGCCACATCGAGGAGCGCGCGGTGACGCTGCGCGCGGACGCGCCGTGGCCGGACACGCAGACGTCGCTCGCGGCGCTGGAGCCCAAGGGCGGCGAGTCGCTCACGGGCTGGCTGCCGCAGGACAGCTTCTTCGTGGCGCGCTTCCGCGGCGACCCGGCGCAGCTGGACGGCGTGTGGCCGTACCTGGCCGGCGCGCAGGTGACGCGCGCGGTGCAGCAGGCGGGCTTCAACGTGAAGACGGAGGTGCTGGACAACCTCAAGCCGGGCATGGTGCTCGCGCTGTCGCTGTCGCCCAACGTCAACCTGTCCTCGGGAATGCCGGACCTGGACCTGCGGCGCACCAACCCCTTCCGCTTCGTCAACCTGGTGGCGCTCGCGGAGGTGAAGGATGTGGCGAAGGGGCAGGCCACGCTGGACAAGGTGCCCGGCTTCGCGGGCGGCTTCGGCGCGAAGGTGGAGCCCACGGACGTGAACGGCCAGAAGGCGTACCTCACGTCGTACCGCGCGGGTGAGGGCGCGCACTTCGCGCTGTCCAAGGACGGCAAGCTGCTGCTCGCGGCGCCCAAGGCGCGCCTGGAGTCCACCCTGGCCTCGCTCGCGCAGCCCGCGGGCACGGGCCCCGTGTCCGAGGACCTGAAGTCCGTGGGCAAGGACGCCGCGCTGGTGGTGCTGCTGGACCTGCGCCGGCTGGCGGACGCGGTGAAGGCGCTGCCGTCCGCCGCGTGGGGCATTGGCGGCTTCGCCATCAAGGCCACCACGGTGCGCTGGCTGGACGCCACGGATGACCTGCGGGCGGTGACCATGGCCCTGTCGCGCAAGGACAAGGCACTGCAGGCGGAAATCTCCCTGCGGCTCACGCCCGCGCCCGCCACCACTACGACCACCCCGGCCACGCCTTGATCCACGCGCGCGATGTCGTGAAGGAGTACGATGACGGCGAGGGCTCGCGCGTGCGCGTCCTGGACGGCGTGTCGCTGGACGTGGAGGCCGGGGACTTCGTCGCGGTGGTGGGCGCGTCCGGCAGCGGCAAGTCCACGCTGCTGCACCTGTTGGGCGGCCTGGACGTGCACTACCAGGGGCAGGTGGAGGTGGGCGGCGTGAAGCTCACCGGCCTGCGCGACAAGGAGCTGGCGCGCTTCCGCAACACGCACGTGGGCTTCGTCTTCCAGTCCTTCCACCTCATCCCCAACCTGTCCGCGCTGGAGAACGTGCTGCTGCCCTCGCACTTCGGTCCGGCCACTCCGGACGGGCGCAAGCGCGCGAGCCAGCTCTTGGAGCGCGTGGGCCTGGGCTCCAAGCAGGACCGCGCGCCGGTGCGGCTGTCCGGCGGCGAGCGCCAGCGCGTGGCCATCGCCCGGGCCCTCTTCGGCGGCCCGAAGCTGCTCCTGTGCGACGAGCCCACGGGCAACCTGGACGCGGCCACCGGCGCGGGCGTCATCCAGCTCTTCCAGGAGCTGCACAGGGAAGGGCTCACGGTGCTGACCGTCACCCACGAGGAGCGCATGAGCGCGGTGGCGCGGCGGGTGCTGCGGCTCAAGGACGCGCGGCTGGTGGAGGAATCCCCCGCGTCGGAGGCCCTGGCGTCGCGAGGTGCCCCGTGAGGTTCGACGCACTGTCGCGACTGGTGAGGTTGTCCCTCGCGCGGGAACGCAAGGGCGCGTTCTTCTCCGCCTTCGGCGTGGCCATGGGCGTGGGCGCGCTGGTGTTCTTCGTGGGCCTGGGCCTGGGCGTGGGGCGCGTCATCCGCGAGCGCATCTTCCCCACGGACTCGCGGCTGGTGGACGTGGTGCCCCCGGCGGTGTCGCTGGGCCTCTTGGGCGGCGGCAAGCTGGACGCGGCCGCGGTGGAGCGGCTGGCCGCGCTGCCCGGCGTGGAGACGACGTACCGGAAGATGAACGTCCGCGTGCCGGCGGTGACGCGCTACGACGGCGTGTTCTTCGGCTCGCGCCTGCGCATGGGCATGGAGGTGCTCGCGGTGGGCGTGGACCCCGGCCTGGTGCAGAAGGACGTGGGGCTGCCGGAGGCGAAGGACTTCAAGGACCCGGGGGAGGGCAAGGCCATCCCCGCGCTCATCTCCACGCGCCTCTTGGAGCTGTACAACAAGACGTTCGCGCCCGCGCGCAAGCTGCCGCAGCTGTCCGCGGAGATGCTCATCGGCTTCGGCTTCCCGGTGGAGTTCAACCGCTCCTACGTGGCGGCCACGTCCGGTGGGCCCACCACCACGCAGCAGGCGCAGGTGGTGGGCGCGTCCGACCGGGCCATGCTCGCGGGCATCACCATCCCGCTGGACACGGCGGTGCGCATCAACCGCGCTTCCGGCGCGGACGCGGACAGCTACTCCGGCGTCACGCTGGTGGCCGCGGACCCTTCGCGCGTCCCGGAGCTGGTGGAGGCGGTGAAGGGGATGGGCTTCGAAATCGATGATCAGGAGCGCCGGCTGGCGGAGAACGCGGGCGCGGCGGTGGCGCTCACCACGTCCGCGCTGGCGCTGCTCTCCATCCTCATCTGCGTGCTGGCGGCGGTGAACATCGCCCACGCCATGTCCTCGTCCGTGCGCGCGCGGGCCAAGGAGATTGGCGTGATGCAGGCGGTGGGCGCCTCTCGCGCGGACGTGCGCGCCATCGTGCTGGCGGAGGCCGGCGTGGTGGGCGTGCTGGGCGGCGCGGCGGGCACGGCGGCGGCGCTGGTGCTGGCCTTCATCGTGGACCGGCTCGCGAAGGGCTACCTGCCCAACTTCCCCTTCAAGCCGGAGAGCTTCTTCTCCTTCCCCGTGGGAGTGGTGCTGGGCGGGGTGCTGCTGGGCCTCGTGGCCGCGCTCGCCGGGGCGTACTTCCCCAGCCGCCGCGCCGCCGCCACGGATCCGGCGAGGACGCTGGCGGGATGAGCGGCCCTTCGCGCAAGACGCTCCTGACCAACGTCCTGTGCCTGGGGGCGCTCGGGTGGATTTACGGGGGCGACCTCTCGGATGCCCTGAGCGCCCGGACCGCGGAGGTCTCCGCGCTCCTGACGCCGCCGTCCGCCGTGCGCGCCAGCGTCGTGCTGGGGCTCGCGGGCGTGGGCCTGGCCGTGTTCGTCGCGGGACTGCTGCGAAAGAAGCCGGAGGACTTCAAGGGCTACCGGCTGCTGCCCATCCTGCTCGTGCTGGCGCTCTTCCTGGACCTGGTGCTGGCGGAGGGCCGCACGCCGCTGGACCCGCCGGAGATGGCCGCGGTGGCGCTGCAGCGCTTCCAGAACGAGGCCCAGAAGCTGGCCACGGTGGAATCCGTGCCCTCGCGAGCCCAGGTGCTACAGCCCCTGGTGGACGCGCTGGGCGCTCCGCCGTACCTGGAGCGCGGCACGTCGGTGCCGGCCTATACACTCCAGGTGCGCACGGACTGCGAGGGCCCGGCCCGTGGCGCGCCCGGCACCCGGGCCGGCACGCTGCTCTACTGCGTGGCCCGGGACGGCAAGCAGGCCTGGGTGACGCTGGTGGGGCTGCCCGCCGAGGTGCGCTTTGGTGCGCCCGCCGTGCTCTCCCACCGAGGAGAGCCGCGCGTGGCCGTCGTGCGCGCCCAGCTCCCCGCGGAGCCCGAGGAGGAGAACGAGGGCATTCCGGGCATCGACCTGGAGATCCCCACCGTGGATGGGGGCGCGGCGGCGTCCCCTTCGCCCTGAGTCGGGGTCGCCTGGGGAGCAAGCGGGCGGAAATAGGTCCGCGCGCGCGGTTGACCCTTTGGAGCCGCGATCGATAGGCTCCCTGCAAGGACTCGACCCCCACACACAGTGACGACCTCTCAACCGAAGCGGCAACCCATCCCGTTCGGGAAGTATCTCCTCCTGGACCGCGTCAACATCGGCGGCATGGCGGAGGTCTGGCGCGGCAAACAGTTCGGCGCCAGCGGCTTCGAGCGGCTCGTCGCCATCAAACGCATCCTGCCGAACATCGCCGAGGATGAAGAATTCATCTCGATGTTCATCGATGAGGCGAAGATCAGCGTCCAGCTGACCCACGCCAACATCGCGCAGATCTACGAGCTGGGGCAGATCGCCAGCAGCTACTTCATTTCGATGGAGTACATCCCCGGCAAGGACATGCGGGCCATCTTCGACCGCTGCCGGAAGAAGGGTGAGCCCGCGCCCGTGCCGCTGGTCGCCTTCTGCGTGGCGAAGATGTGCGAGGGCCTGGACTACGCCCACCGCAAGAAGGACGGGATGGGGCGCGAGCTCAACATCGTCCACCGCGACATCTCGCCGCAGAACGTGCTCGTGTCCTTCGAGGGCGAGGTCAAGGTCATCGACTTCGGCATCGCGAAGGCTGCGGGCAAGGCGACCAAGACGCAGGCCGGCATCCTCAAGGGCAAGTTCGGCTACATGAGCCCGGAGCAGATCCGCGGCCTGCCGCTGGATCGCCGCTCGGACGTGTTCGCCATCGGCGTGTGCCTCTACGAGATGCTCACCGGCGAGCGCCTCTTCGTGGGCGACAGCGACTTCAGCGTGCTGGAGAAGGTGCGCAAGGCGGAGGTGCCGTCGCCGTCCACGTACAACCGGCGCATCCCGGAGGCGCTGGAGCGCATCGTCCTCAAGTCGCTCGCGAAGGACGTGGAGGAGCGCTACCAGTACGCCAGCGAGCTGGGCGACGACCTCCAGCGCTTCCTGCTGACGAGCGACTCCATCTTCGGCCGCAAGGACCTCATGCAGTACATGAAGTCCACGTTCGCCGAAGAGGTGGAACGCGAGAAGCAGCGCCTGGCCGAGTACGCGGACATCCGCGCGCCGGATGGCATGCTGGCGGCCATCGAGGCGGGCTACAGCGGCCCGTCCCCGGTGCCCACGCAGAGCATGACCAACATCCCCGCGGTGGCGCCGTCCACGCCTGCCGTGGAGCCCGTCGCCGCGCCGCCGCCGCGCGCCTCCAACTCCGGTGGCACCGCGCAGGGCGCTCGCCGCTCGCCTACGTTGGCGGCGCTGCCCAAGCTGACCGCCGCGCCGGCCGCGCCCTCGCCCAAGGAGGACGAAGAGCTGGCGACGCAGATGGTGGACCGCGACGCCGTCTTCAACGACTCGCCGGAGCCCACCACCCAGCCGGGCGCCGCCATTGGCCGTGCCGTCACGCCGCTGGAGTCCCCGGCCACGCCCGACGACGACGGTGAGGACGTGGCGGGCCGCACCGCGGTCATCCCGCCGCCCTCGTCGCTGCCCCAGCCTCCGGCGCCGCCGCGCCTGTCGCAGAACAGCGCGCCGGTGCTGAGCGCCGCGCCGCCGCGTCCGTCGCTGACCAACGTGCCCACGCTGATGGCCAACGACGCGCCCGCGCCCCGTCCGACGCCGAACCGGGGCAACGACGGTCCGCCGCAGCGCCTCCACCGGCCGGACCCGCTGCCGGAACCGGCGCCGCGTCCGCCCGCGCCCCCGGTCCTCAACAACGGGAACGCGACGCGTCCGCCCGCGAAGGAAGCCCGCCAGAAGAACGCGCCCGAGCCGGAGGCTCCCGCCCGGGGGCTGGGCTTCAAGGGCATGGACAAGCGGCTGCTCTACGGCGCCGTGGGTCTGGCGTCGCTGTTCCTGCTGGTGGGCGTGGCCCTGGTCTTCTCCCCGAGCAAGCCCGCGCAGGGCTACGTGATGGTGGAGCTCAAGACGCTGGAGGCGAAGGACGTCGCGATGGTGTCCATCAACGCGGGTCCTCCGGAGAAGTTCCCCCCCAACGGCTTCGCCCTGAAGCCCATGTCCGTGGGCAACGTGCTGGTGGTGGTGACCGCTCCGGGCTACGAGGCCTTCAACCAGTCCGTCATGGTGTCCGAGGGCGCCAACGCCACGCAGGTGCCGGTGGCCCTCAAACGGCAGGCGCGCTCGGTGGTCGTGATCTTCAAGACCCAGCCGGCGGACGCCGAGGTGAAGATCGACAGCCAGGTCGCCCGGAAGCACGGCTCCCAGGAGCCGGTGAACAACGACTTCCTGCTCAGCAGCGACACCCCGCTGGTGGAGGTCACCGCCCCTGGCTACGTGCCCTTCCTCAAGAAGATGGCCGTGAACAACAACAGCCTGGACGTGGCGGCGACCCTGGATCGCGCGCCCGTGGAGGTGCGGATCGAGTCCACGCCCGAGGGCGCGGCCATCTACCAGGGCAACAAGGACCTGGGCGCCGTCACCCCGGCCACCATCCGGGTGCCATGGGGCACGCGGGAACTCACGCTGAAGGCGAAATGCCACGCGGACGAGGACGTATCCGTGGGCACGCCGTCCCCGGCGGGTTCCACGGTCAAGGTGGAAGCAACCCTGAAGAGGCAGGCGCGCTGCCGCGATTAGCGGCACCGCGGTCCTGACACTTAAGGTAGGCCTGGGGGTCCTCCCCCCGGATGTCCCTGGGGGGGAGCGGCGCCGGAGGGATTTCCGTGACGAAGGTGCGTAAGGTGAACAAGGCGGATCCGCTGGCGGATCTGCCCCGGTGGGCGCAGCAGCTGGCGCGCAAGTACTACACGAAGACGGTCAGCACCTTCCTGCTGTACGGGGCCGTGCGCGACCTGCAGCCGCTGCAGCTGGAGGACGGCGGGCGCGGCTTCGGGACGCTGAAGACGTTCCTGTCGGAGGAGCTGTTCGGCGGGCGCGACCACGTCCTCTTCTACGACCGCTCGTCGGGCATCCGCTCCGCGACGCCGGAGACGCAGAAGGACCTGGCGCGGGCCATGACGGGCTACGACGCCATGTACGGCACGGACTACGCCAAGGTCATGCCGCGCGACCCGGGCCGGGCGCTCCAGATCCTGGAGAACTTCCTGCGCATGCGCCTGAGCGAGGGCCGCTCGCTGGCGCTCATCATCGACTACGCGGAGACGCTGGTGCCCGGCGGGGAGATGAGCCACCTGTCCGCGGAGGACCGCTTCGTGGTGGCCACGCTGGACAAGTGGGCGCACGACCCGCAGTTCCTGGCGGGCGACGTGTCCGTGGTGCTCCTGGCGGAGAACCTGTCGGACGTGTCGCCGCGCATCAGCCGCAACCCGTACGTGGCGCCCATCGAGCTGCCGCTGCCCACGGAGGAGGAGCGCCTGGAGTACGTGCGCTCCAAGCTGGAGGGCAAGAAGCTCCAGTCGGTGTCGGAGGTGCCGCTCGCGGGCCTGGCGAAGATGACGGCGGGCCTGTCGCGCATCAACCTGGACCGCGTGCTCACGGAGGCGCTGGAGCGGGAGGTGCGCATCACTCCGGAGCTGCTCAAGGAGAAGAAGAAGGAGCTCATCCAGGCGGAGTGTCACGGCCTCCTGGAGTTCATCGAGCCGGCGCACACGCTGGACGCGGTGGCGGGGCACGCGCCCGCCAAGCAGATGCTGCGTCAGGCGGCGTCCGCGCTGAAGAAGGGCCGCATCGAGGTCATGCCCATGGGCTACCTGGTGAGCGGGCCGGTGGGCACGGGCAAGACGTTCATGGTGAGCTGCTTCGCCGGGGAGATTGGCATCCCGGTGGTGAAGTTCCTGAACTTCCGCAGCCAGTGGCAGGGCGTGACGGAATCGAACCTGGAGAAGATCTTCAACCTGCTGAAGGCCCTGTGGCCGGTGGCGGTGATGGTGGACGAGGCGGACACCTTCCTCGGCAACCGCGACTCGGGTGGGGACTCCGGGACGAGCAGCCGCATCTTCGGCTCCATCGCGTCCTTCATGGGCAACACGCAGTACCGCGGCAAGATCGTCTGGTTCCTGCTGACGGCGCGGCCGGACCTGCTGCCCATCGACCTGAAGCGCCAGGGCCGCGCGGAGGAGCACCTCGCGCTCTTCTATCCGCAGACGGACGAGGAGCGGAACGAGCTGTTCCAGGCGATGAGCAAGAAGACCGGCGTGTCGGTGGAGGGCGTGGAGTCCTTCGCCGCGCTGATTCCCGGCGGCGTGCGCGCCTTCAGCGGCGCGGACATCGAGGCGGTGATGGTGCGCTCAAAGTTCCGCGCGCTGGCGGAGGGACGCGACCAGGTGACGAAGGACGACCTGGCCGCGGTGCTGGCGGACTTCGTGCCGCCCAGCTACCCGCTGGAGATCGAAATGCAGAACCTGGTGGCGGTGCAGGAGTGCACCAGCCGGGCGCTGCTGCCGGAGAACTTCCGCAAGCTGGACCGCGACTACATCAGCAAGCGCGTCCGGGAGCTGAAGATGCTCCTGGAAGAGCAGTAAGCCATCAGCCCACGGTGACGGGGACGCCCAGGTGCGGGTCCTGGAGCGTCTCCACCACCGCGATGCGGTCGCCCACGGCGAGCGCGTCATGCAGCACGAGGATGTCCTCGTTCGCGTGACGGATGCACCCGTGGGACACGTCGCCGCCGAGCAGGGCAGGGGCGCCAGTGCCATGCAGCTCCTCGCCGCTGCGGCGTCCATCCGCCCAGGACAGGTCCAGCAGCCGCGAGCCGAACACGTGCCGGTCGTTCCACAGCCGCGCGCCCGCGTCCTCGGTGGCCACCTGGTCCAACTTCGCGCGGACGACCTTGAGGCCCGGGTGCGTGGGCGTGGCGGCGGTGCCCACCGCGTTGGGGAAGATGTCCACGAGCTTCCCCTCCGGGTCGAAGAGGAACGTGCGGTGCTCGCGCAGCGCGATGACCACGCGCACGGGCTGGCCCGAGTAGAACGGAGAGGGCAGGGCGCGCGACTGCCCCCGTGAGCCCGGAGCCGGAGCGAGCGCCTCCAGGGCCTTCAGCGTGGCGGCGTCGAGCACCCCACTGGAGCGCAGGCCCGCATGCACCTGGAAGTTGCGGAGCGCGCGCGCCGTGTCCGGGCCGTAGCGTCCGTCCGCGCCGCCGTACAGCGCGAACCCCATGTCCATGAGCGCGCCCTGCACCGCGCGAAGCCCGTCGCCTTTCGAGCCCGTGCCCAGCACCGTCGCGCCGGACGCCACGTCCGCGAGCTGAGGCGACCCGGCGAAGCGGGGATGTTCCAGGACGCCTGCCGTGGGAATCGCCGTGCCCGCGAAGTCGACCTGGGGCTCCATCACGGCCAGGCCTCCAGCCGTCACCGCACGCGTCGCATCCACTTGAGCCGCCGGTGCCGCCAGCGTCGTCACCCGCGAGGCACGCGCCGCAGCGACCTGCGCCGCCGGTGCGGCCAGCGCCGTCACCCGCGGGGCACGCCGTGCCTCCTCCTGCGTGACGACGGCTGCCGCCGTGGCTGCCACGGTGTCGCGTGCGCGCTCCTCCTGGCTGGACACTCCGTCGGACGGCGGGGCGACGGACAATCCGCGCGGTGCCGGACGGGGCCCGCTGAAGCGCGTCAGCGAGTTGCCTTCGGCCCCCGTCCTGTCCCCTGGACGTTCGACTCCACGGGGCAGGACGGACAGGACAGGCGAGGACTCTCGCGTGTCGGGCGTTTCAGCAGGGAGAAGCGGTGACTCTCGAAGCAGTGCGGATGCGAGCATGGCGCCGGGGACTGCAAGGTCCCGGCCGTCGCGCCATGCCCCGTACCGTTACGGCGCGCTCAGCGACAGCAGCTTGCCGGTGGGCACCGTGCGGTGGTCCTTGATGTGGTTCCACTTCATGATGTCCTGGACGGACACGTTGTAGCGCTGCGACACCGACCAGAGCGTCTCGCCCTCGGCCAGCGTGTGCACCTTGCCCTTGGGGCCCACGGGCGCCTGTCCCGCCACGGCGTTGGCCACCACGATGGTGCCGCCGCGCTCCTCCACCTTCGCCGGCGCCGCGCCCTTGGACTCCGGCGGCCACACCGCGAGCAGCGTGCCCAGCGACAGCGTGCGGTTGCGCTTGGGCAGGTTGTTCCACTTCTTCAGGTCGTCCACCGACACCTGGAAGCGGTTGGCGATGAGCCACAGGCTGTCGCCCTCCTGGACGCCGTAGGTGATGCGCGTCTTGCCATCCACCTTCTCCGTCTTCACCGGACCCGCCGCCACGGGGCCCCGGGGCGTGCCCGCCGGGACCTCGTCCTCCGGCCGCGTCGCCACCACGCCGCTGCGCCGCGCCTGCGCCACCTTCGCCGCCAGCGCGCCGGATGCCACCGCGCCACCGCCCGCGTCACCGCTGCCACCCCGGCCGTTCGCCGGCACCGGAATCACCAGCTCCGCGCGCACCTTCAGCACCCGCGCGCTCTTCAGCCGGTTCATCTGGAGGATGGCCTCCGGCGCCGTGCCGTACTTCTGGGCAATCTGCGACAGCGTGTCGCCCTTCTTCACCGTGTGCACCCGGAACGTCAGCCGGTCCGCGGGCGACAGCTTCGCCAGGTTCTGCGCGAAGAGCGTCGTGGTGCCGCGCGGCAGCTTCAGGGTGTAGGGCTTCGCGGCCGTCGCCGGAGGCGTGCACCAGCGCTTGAGCTCCGGGTTCAGCTCCTGCACGTCCTGCACGCTCACCCCGGCCGCGCGCGCCACCACGTCCAGGTCGGTCGCGTCCGTGAGCTTCACCTCGTCGTACTCCAGCGTGGACTCGTACTGGAACTCCTCCTCGGAGAAGCCGAACGCGGTGGGGTTCTTCGCCACCAGCGCCGCGGCGATGAGCTTGGGCACGTAGTGCTTCGTCTCCTTCGCCAGCCCGGGCTCCTCCGCCAGCACCCAGAAGTCGTTCGTCCCGTAGCGCGCCACCATCTTGCGCACCCGGTACGAACCCGTGTTGTAGCCCGCCCACGCCAGGTACCAGTGGCCCAGCTCGCCGTAGAGGTCCTTCAGGTACGCCGCCGCCGCGTGCGTGGCCTTGATGGGGTCACGTCGCTCGTCCACCCAGAAGTCCTGCTTGAGGCCGTACTGCTTGCCCGTGCTGGAGATGAACTGCCACGGCCCGGACGCATGCGCCCACGAGTACGCGTGCGCGGAGAAGCCGCTCTCGATCATCGCCAGGTACACCGTGTCCCGGGGCAGGCCCTTCGACTCCAGGATGGGCTGCATCACCGGCAGGTAGCGCGTGGAGCGCGCCATCCACTTGCGGAACCACTTGCGGCCGGGGCCCTGGAAGAACTGGATGTACTCGGCCACCCGCGGCTGCATGTCCACCGGGATGTCGTAGCGGTCCTTCACCTGCGAAATATCGAAGTTCGCCAGGTCGGTGATGCGCGCCAGCGGCGGGGCGGTGTCGTCCTCGCGGAAGGTGGGCTCCTCCAGCGCGTCCAACATTCGCAGCCGCAACGGGTTCGTCAGGCCCAGCCGCCGCAGCGACTGCATCATCTCCGCGTTCGGCTTCGCCTCCGGGTCCAGCGTCGCGCCTTCCAACGCGCGCAGCTCCTCCAGCTCGGCGGACTCGTTCTCCACCTCTTCCGTCTGCTCGCCTTCCTCCATGGGAGCGGGGGGCGTGGCCAGGCTGCCATCCGCCGTCAGAGAGGGAGCCTGCGAGGGGGGCACCGCATGCACGCCGGGCGGCGGCACGGGTGACGGCGCCACTCCCTGCGAGGAGGGAACCGAGGCCAGGGCAAGCAGGAGCAGAGAAAGCGGCATGGGAACGCCAGGCGAGGTCGCCCAGAAGCAGGCGAAGCCCGCAGTATTCGCCAGCTTTCTTGACAGTCAAACAACAAGTCGCTCGGTACGCCCTCGGGAAGGACCCACCGTAGGAGCGAGCGACCCTATTTCGCCGGTGGCTCGCCTGCCTGCCCGCTCTTTCCCGTTCCGCCATGACCGGGACCGAGGATGCGAGGCAGGTACGTGGCGAAGTCGAAGTGCGGCGAGTTCTCCGTGTTGTGGCAGGTGATGCACACGGCCTCTCCCGGCTTGCCCACGATGGTGGCCGGGCTCGGCGCGTCGACATGCTTGGAGCCCGGACCGTGGCAGCTCTCGCAGCCTACGTCCTCGCGGCCCGCCACCTTGTCCAGCCGGCACACGCCGCCGGGCTTCTGCCAGCCGGTGACGTGACAGCCCACGCAGTTGAGGTGGTGCTGCTTGCCCACCTCCTCCAGCGTCTCCCACGCGTGGTGGTGCTTCGTGCGCTCCCACACGCCGGTCGCGTCCGGGTGGCAATCCGCGCACACCGCACTGCCGACGAAGCCCGCCTGGCCCTTCTCCGGAAGCGGGCAGTCCTGGCCGTGCGCCTTCGCCCACGCGAGGTTCAGCTGGCCCACGTCCGCGTCGTACGCCTTCACCAACGCCTGCGTGTCCGGCGCGCTGGGCAGGTTCGACTCCAGCGGCAGGAAGCGCAGCGCGAAGCCGTTGACGTCCGCGGCGGGCGCGGGCGGCGCGGTGAGGAGGCCCTGCTTGCGCGCCGCGAGCTCGTCGCGCTTGCCCTGCTTCAGCGCCTTCAGCTTCGGGTCGATGCCAGGCAGGGCGATCTCCTTGTCCAGGAGCGCGAGGCGCTGCTCCAGCGCCGTCACCTCCCGCTCCACGTCGCCCTGCGAACGCTGCGGCGTGAAGGGCCCCTTCGCGGGCGCGTACGTCAGGTCCACGCGCAACAGCGAGCGCCCCTTGCTCTGCACCGCCACGACCGGCACGTCGGAGCGCACCAGCCGGTTCTCCTCGGCGGAGAACTCACCGGCGCTGTGCGTGGCCACCACCAGGTTCGCGGCGAGGCCCGGCAACGCGGCGGCGGCCTGCGCGGCCTCCAGCGGCTGGTCCAGCAGGCCCACCACGAAGTCCGCGCCCTGCTCGCGAGCCTGCTGACTGGCCTTCACCAGCGCTTCGCCGGAAGCCGCGGCCACCACGCCCACCTTGCGCGTCCCCGCGTCCAGCACCTTCACGCCGCCCGCGGGAATCTCCGGCAGGCCCAGGCCCTTTCGGAAGTCCGCGCCGCGCGTGTCGTCCAATTCGCCCGTGGCGCGCGCGGCGAGGCCCATGGTGCGGAACGCGTCCGCGAGCGCCTTCGCCTTGCGCTCCTCCTGCGGCACCTGATCCGCCTTGAGGTGCGTCTCCCCGAAGAGGCTGTTGCCGCCGTCGATGTACAGCACCGGCTGGCCGCCCTGACGCGCCTGCTGCACCTGGAACGCCGCCCGGCCGATGCCGCCGCGCATGTTCTCGCTGCATCCGCACGGGCCCAGGTAGCCACGCGTGTCCGCGGAGATGAACAGCACGGCGCCCGGAGGCGCGGCGGGAGTAGGGGAGGCGGTCTGCTGCTGCCCGGGGACGCTGCCCGCGCCGCTCTCCGGGGCGCGCGGCTCCTGGCGTCTGCAACCGGTGAGGAGCGCGCTCACGAGCACCGCGAGGACGGCCGCGCGCATCGTCATCACCAGAGGATGCTCTGCACCAGTTCGTCGATCTTCTCGCCCATCGCCTCCAGGCCGTTCACCTTGGAGAGCGAGCCATCCGCGCCCACCTGCTCGGCCAGCTTCGACAGCTCGTCGTCCGGCAGGCTGGAGAACAACACGATGGGGATGTCCTGCGTGTTGTACTCGTTCTTCAGCGTGCGGCAGATGTCCGTGCCCTTCGCCTCGGGCATGTGGATGTCCGTGAGGATGAGGTCCGGCCGCCAGCTCTGAAGCGTTTTCTCAAACTCCATGAGCGTGGAGGTGGCCACGACCTCATAGCCCCGCGCCTCCAGGACGGCCTTCTCCATGGCGAGGGTGATCTCGCTGTCGTCAATGAGGAGGATTCTTCGCTTCTCTTCGGACACGGCGACCTTCCTTGGGGGTCGGTTCTAGCCCACCACCCAGCGGCGCACCAATGCTTTCCCGTGTCGCGCTCCAGCACGGGTTTCCAGTTCTCCACCCCGGGCGTCCCAGCGGCCGGGCGGGCTCGGAAACACCCACCGTCTTTCCCGCACAACCGACCGCACACAGAGTATGGAGGCGCCCATGAAGCGCCATGCCTCCCGGGTCCTGGTGGCCCTCCTTCTCCTGGGGTGCGTCCTCGGTGGCCTCCCTGTCCTGGCCCTCAACAACGGCCTGGGGCAGGTCCCCCAGGACCTGGACCGCACGTCGCCTCGCGCCACGGCGCAGGGCTTCCTGGACGCGGTGCATCGCGGGGACTACCCCCGCGCCGCCTACTACCTCTACCTGGACCATCTTCCAGAGGCCGAGCAGCCCGCGCAGGGCGCCCAGCTGGCCCGGAAGCTGAAGTTCGTCCTGGACCGCGAGCTGTCGGTGGACACGTCCGTCCTGCCGAAGGCGCCGGAGGGCGAGTCCCCCAATTCACGCTTCGTGTCGCTGGGGGCCATCCCGCTCAAGGGCGAAAGCGTGCCCATCCGGCTGCAGCGCATCGCCGTGGAGGGCACGCCCACCTGGGTGGTGTCGGAGCCCACCGTGAAGATGGTGGACCCGCTCTTCGAGGAGTACGGCCCGCTGCTCACCGAGACGCTCCCGGCCTTCTTCTTCGACCGCACGGTGCTGGGGCTGGAGCCGTGGCAGTGGCTGGGACTCGTGGTGACGCTCCTGAGCGCGTGGATCCTCTCCTATCTCCTGGAGAAGCTCCTCCTGGCCGCCGCGCTGCGGGTGGCGCGCTGGACGCGCATCTCCTGGGACGACCAGATTGTCAGCGCGGGCCGGGGGCCCCTGCGGCTGCCCTTCTTCGCCCTCCTCCTGGCGCTGGGCACCTCGTTCCTGCTCCTGCCCCCCAAGCTGAAGCTGCTGAGCGACCGGGTGAGCTACTCGCTCACCATCGTCGCGGTGGCGTGGTTCATCCTGCGCTTCCTCCGCGTGTCGGAGGCCTACGTCCAGAGCCGCGTCACCTCCGAGTCCAGCCCCCACCGCCGCGCGCGCTCGCTGCGCACGCAGCTGGCCGTGCTGCGCGCCGTCTTCGAGGTCGCCACCTACGTCATCGCCGCCGCGCTGCTGCTCATGCAGTTCGAGGTGGTGCGCAACGTGGGCGTGTCGCTCTTGGCCTCCGCCGGTATCGCGGGCCTCGCCATCGGTCTCGCCGCGCAGAAGTCGCTGTCCTCGCTGCTCGCCGGCATCCAGCTGTCCATCACCCAGCCCGTCAGCATTGGCGACAACGTGCTGGTGGAGGGCGAGTTCGGCACGGTGGAGGAGATCACCCTCACGTACGTCGTGCTGCGCATCTGGGACCAGCGGCGCATGGTCATCCCCATCAACCAGTTCCTGGACAAGCCGTTCCAGAACTGGAGCAAGGGGTCCCCGGAGATCATGGGCACCGTCATCCTCCAGGTGGACTACATGGCGGACATCGACGCGCTGCGCGCGGAGCTGGACCGCATCCTCGCCAACGAGGCGAAGCACCTGTGGGATGGCCGGGTGAAGACGCTGGTCGTCTTCGACGTGATGGACAAGACCCTCACCGTGCGTGCCCTGGTGAGCGCGGCGAACTCCAGCAAGCTGGGCGACCTGCGCTTCCTCGTGCGCGAGCGGCTGGTCGTCTTCCTGCGCTCGAAGCCCCACTGGCTGCCCATGGTGCGCAGCGAGTCCCGTCCCGCGCAGCTCCCGCCCTCCCGGGACGACCAGGAGGACGCCATCCAGGGCGCTCCGGAGCCCCGGTCCTGAAGGAGGGCGCCTGTGAGAGCCTCAGGGAAAACAGGCGCTTGCACGGACGCTCGCCGCGCGATGAATATGTCGGCCCACGCGACGTAAGACGCGCGTAAGAGCATTCGCACCCACGCTGGGGAGTCCATCAGATGAAGCGTCCTGTCACGTTGTGCGGAGCCCTGGCGCTCCTGGCCGTCGCCGCGCCGCTCACCGCGAGCGCCCAGGAGCGGGGCCGCACCGACGGGCCCGAGGAGTCGGAGTACGGCAAGGGGGGCTACGGCGACAACCGCCGCGGCGTGTCGCTCCAGTTCGACTGGGGCGCGGCCATCAACTCCGGGGAGAACCCCCGGGGCGCACCGGAAGGCCCGCCGCTGTTCGTGGGTGCCACCGTGTCCCTCTGGGGGGATGACTGGTACCGCCTGGACGTCAGCGGCGCGTACGTCTTCGACGGTGGGCGCTTCGTCGGCAACGTGGGCCCCACGTTCCGCACCTGGGGCTGGCCGCTGGCCTTCACCCTCGGCCTCAAGGCGGGCGCCATCGTCATCCCGGAGGGCGAGGGCCTTCGCTTCGCCCTGTCACCGCAGGTGGGCGCGGAGCTCTTCCTGGACCGCCGCGACCGCGTGCTCATGGGGCTGCACTACTCGCCGGACATTCCCATTGGGGGAGGAGGAGTCACGAACCGGTTGTTCATGAACGTCGGATACCGGTTCTGACCGAAACGCCATGATCGCTCAACTGCTCGCCGCCGCTGTCGCGTTGACCACGGCCCAGGCGCCTCGCGCCGCCGCGCCGTCCGTGGCACTGCCGTTCCCGTCGGGGGACGTGCAGACCTACAACATCATCCAGTGGGACCCGAACGCGCTGCCGCGCATCTATGAGCGGTCGGACCAGCTCCCGCTCACCGACGAGGAGCTGACCAAGCTGTCGCAGGCCGGCTTCGAGCCCGCGCAGCTGGTGAAGATGATTGAAGAGCGCCGCTGCGCCTGCGACGCGAGCGCGGACGGCCTCATCCGCCTGAAGAAGGCGGGGGTGGACAAGACGGTGCTGGCGGCGGTGTCGCGCCATGGCCTGGCGCCCAACCGGCAGCTGGACATCCTGGTGACGCTGGACTTCACCGGGGAGAGCCGCACCGCGCGCGAGGCGTTCCTCTACTTCTTCGTGGACGACGGGGACATCACCCGCGTGTTCTCCGCGAACCTCCCGGAGCTGCTGCAGCGCCGCAACAGCCACGAGACCATGGTGGACCGCAGCGACATCATGGTGGCGCGCACGGTGCGCCGCATCCAGCTCGCGGGCAACGTGCCGCTCAAGACGTACGGCGCGCACCGCGTGATGGTGGCCGCCAGCGCCAGCCCCACGCTCACGCACCCCTCGCAGCTCACCCCGCAGGAGCGCGCGAAGGCGCAGACGTACACCTTCGACTATCCGCGCGCGTCCTTGCAGAGCCTCTGCCGGCTGACGGCCGGCTACCGCCGCGACGCGGTGCTTGCCTACAAGTGGAACTTCGAAGGCAGCCGCTTCGAATGCGAATGGAACTAGGAGTCAACCCGACCATGAACACCCGCCGCCTGTTGCTGTCCGCCCTCGTCGCCGTGTCGCTCGCCGGCTGTGGAGGCCCCCGCGCCTTCACGCGCGGCACCTACGAGGACCCCAACACCATCGAGATGCTGGGGGACCGCTTCAACGAGAACGACCTGCAGCTCATCGCGAAGAAGATGGCCGAGTCGCTCGCCAGCTCCCCGCGCTTCGCGCAGCCCCCGCCGCAGGGCGCGGCCCTGCCCATCGTCCTCGTGGGCAAGCTGCGCAACAGCACCAGTGAGCACATCGACATGCGCTCGCTGGGGGACAAGATCCAGACGGCGCTCGCGCAGACGGGCCGCTTCGCGCTGGTGGACCAGCAGGCGCGCCAGGACATCGCGGAGGAGTACGAGTACCAGCAGTCCGGCTACGTGAACCCGAACGCCGCCAAGGCCCCGGGCCAGCAGGCGTCGGTGGACTTCCTGATGACGGGCGACCTCGCCTCCATCATCCAGGAGGTCGGCCGCGACAAGCTCGTCTATTACAAGATGACGGCGAAGCTGAACGACGTGCGCACCGGCACGATCGCGTGGACGGACGAGAAGCAGATCCGCAAGAAGTTCGAGAAGCAGGGCGTGAGCTGGTAGCCGTCCGCCGTGTCCAACCTCCCCGACATCGCATCCCAGGCCCCGCGCGTCCCCGCCGCTTCCCCGGTGGCGGCGCGTTGGGGCCTGCTGTTCATCGTGGCCCTGAGCGCCCTGGGCTTCGGCACCGGCTGCGCCAGCGACTACGTGGCGCGCACGGCCTCCGCTCGCTCCGCGTACCAGTCCTCCGACTATCCGCGCGCCCTGCGTGAGCTGGACGGCGAGCAGAAGGAAGCCCCCGAGCGCGACCAGCTCCTGTTGCTCCTGGACAAGGGCATGGTGCTGCACGCGGCAGGGCAGTGGGAGGAGAGCACGAAGGTGCTGGCCCAGGCGGATGACCTGAGCGCGCAGCTGGACATCACCTCCGTGAGTGAAGAGGCCGGCATCCTGCTCAGCAACGAGCGGCGCCGCGCCTACCGCGGGGAGGACTTCGAGAAGCTGATGATCTCCGTCCTCCAGGCGCTCAACTACGCGGAGCTGGGCCGGGACGAGGACGCGCTCGTGGAGGTCCGCCGCGTCAACGAGCGCCTGGAGAAGATGATCACCGAGGAGAAGAAGCCGTACGAGCAGCTCGCCATCGCGCGCTACCTGGGCGGCGTGCTGTACGAGGACCAGCGCGAGTGGGACTCGGCCTTCATCGACTACATGAAGGCGTACGAGCTGGAGCCCCGGCTGGGCGGGCTGGTGGAGCCCCTGCTGCGGCTGGCGAAGAAGACCGGCCGTGACGACGCCTACGAGACGCTCTCCAAGAAGTTCCCGGACGTGGCGCACGACGCGGTGGGCCCCGGCGAGGGGCAGCTCGTCGTGGTGGTGGAGGCGGGCCTGGCGCCGCAGAAGGAGCGCGCGTCGCGCGACTACGGCGACTCCGGGGACCTGATTGAGGTGCCCGTGTACCGGGACCGCGGTGGCACACCGCCGGTGCGCGTGTCGGTGCAGGGGCAGGCGCAAGCGGCGGTGACGGTGACGTCGCTGTCGCGCGTGGCCCAGGTGCACCTGAACGACCGCATTGGCCGCATGCTGGCGAAGCAGCTGGCGGGCGCGGTGGCGAAGGCGGGCGTGGCCGCGGGCGTGGGCGCGCTGACCAAGAGCAAGGAGCTGGGCGTGCTCACCTTCCTGGTGCTCAACGCGGGCAACCAGGCCGACCTGCGCTCCTGGCTTTCACTGCCGGCGGAGTTCCAGGTGGCGCGCTTCCGGCTTCCTCCGGGAAAACACACCGTCCAGGTGGATGCACCGGGCCGGCCCACCACCCACCTGGTGGAGGTGAAGCCAGGGCGGGTGGAGGTGCTGGTGGTGCGAAGCTACTGACGGCGTCGTTTTGGGAGTAGGGTGCGCGCCCCATGTCGCCGGTCGTAGCCGAAGTCCTCCTGTACTCCTTCATCGTCGTGGTGAGCGCGCTGGCCGGCGCGGGCGTGGTCATCTTCAATGACCGTTCCACGCGGCTCGTGACGTTCCTGGCCTTCGCGGCGGGCGTGATGTTCGGAGCGGCCTTCTTCCACATGCTCCCGGAGGCCTACGAGGGCGGCGGCTGGTGGGCCTTCGCGCTCGTGCCCATGGGCTTCCTCTTCGTGCTGGTGCTGGAGCGCTACCTCGTGGCCCACGCCTGTGAGGAGCCGCCGGACTGCGCGGAGCACGTGCACGGCCACGCGCTGGGCTTCAGCGCGTTCCTGGGCCTGTCCACGCACACGCTCTTCGACGGCATCGCGCTGGGCTCCGCGGTGAAGGAGGGCGTGGGCGCCATGGCGCTCCTGGCCATCACCGCGCACAAGGTGCCCTCGTCGCTGTCGCTCGCGTCCATCCTCCAGGCGGAAGGCAAGAAGCGCGGCACCATCCTGGCGTACACGGCGCTGTACGGCCTGATGGTGCCGGTGGGCGCGGTGCTCTACTTCGGCTTCGACGCGGTGCTGAGCTTCCAGTCGCTGGCGCCCAAGGCCCTGGCCTTCTCCGCCGGCACCTTCCTCTACATCGCCGTGTCGGACCTGCTGCCGCACGTGAACAAGCACGGCAGGGACAAGCCCGGGCGCAACCTGGTGGCATTGGCAGCCGGGTTGCTGGTGATGTTCGTGCTCGCGCGCGTCCTGGGACACACGGAGCACTGACGGCACCATGGAACGACGCAAGGACTGGTACGAGCATCCGGAGTACTACGAGGCCATCTTCGGCACGGACACCGTGCGCGAGGCGGACTTCCTCCAGGAGCTGAGCCGGCGCTTCGGCACCGGAGGCAACCAGTGGCTGGAGCCCGCGTGCGGCGCCGGCCGGCTGGTGGCGGAGGCCGCGAGCCGGGGCCTGAAGGTCGCGGGCTACGACTTGTCGGAGGCCATGCTCGCGCACGCGCGCAAGCGCCTGTCCCCCGCGGAGCGCCGCCGCGTGAAGCTGTCCCAGGCGCGCATGGAGGACTTCTTCGACCCGGCGCTGGAGGGGCGCGTGGACCTGGCCCACACGCTGGTCTCCACCTTCCGCTACCTGGACAGCGAGAAGGCCGCGGTCGAGCACCTCACCGGCACCCGCCGCCTGCTCAAGCCGGACGGCATCTACGTGCTGGGCTTCCACCTCACGGACTACGCGCGCTCAGGCCCCGAGCACGAGCGCTGGGTGGGGCAGGTGGGCAAGGACAAGGTCGTGTGCAACACGCACGAGGGCCTGCCGGAGCAGCGCCTGCGCCGCTCGCCCATGCGCAACCGCCTGCGCGTCACCGGTCCGGACAAGGACTGGCTCATCGAGACGACGTGGTACTTCCGCACGTACGACGAGGCCCAGGTGAAGCGCCTGTTCCGCAAGTCCGGCCTGCGCGTCGCGGCCACGTTCGACTTCGACTACGACCTGGACTCGCCCGTGGGGCGCGGCAGCCCGCGCCTGGACCGCGTCTTCGTGCTGAAGCGGGACACCGCCTCCTGAAGCCTGATTGGTATGGAATGACCCGGACGCCTGCCCGTTTGGAAGGCTCGGTTCGACAGGCTTTGGGGCTCAAACGCCAGGGCTTTTGCGTCCTATCCGGACGCGCCTGCGTTCCAGCGGGACGCAGCTTGAGTGGGGGCTGCCTCATGACCCCGCGAAATCATTGGGGTTCCATGCCTGGCATGAGAGCCGCAATGCGTCTGCTCATACGCCGGCAACGGCGTGTACCGCATCCAGATGCACCCGGAGCGCGGAAGGAGGGGCCGCTCCTTCCGCGCTCTCCATCTGAATCCGCATCTCCCTGCCATCTCCGATAGAGTCCGCGTCTGCTTTTTGGACGGCTTCGCCGGTCGGCGGTGGCGCGGCTTCCGCACGGGAGGCGATGGGGATGCAAGACGAGTTGGCGCAGCTCATGGCTGCGCTTCGGGATTCCAGGGACTTCGAGACCGCGGCGGCAGCGACGTTGCGCCGGATGCTGGCCGTGGCGGACGCCGCGGTGGCGGCCAGCCGCTATGCGGGCCGGGCCCGGGTCCTGCGCGGCATCGTCCACCTGCGTCCTGGCGAAGCGTACCGCCGGCTGGCGGCGCTGGACGTGGGCGCGCGCGAGGTGACGGACGCGGGCGTCGGGACGCCCTTCTTCACCTCCGCCACGGCCTGGCGCGCGGTGGTGGAGCACCGGTGCGCGGTGTCCATCGACGTGAACATCGGCACGGTGCAGCCGCACGCGCCGGACGCGCCGGTGACGGGCGACCCGGGACTCGCGGGCTTCCACAGCAACGAGAGCAAGCAGCGCTTCCTGGGCCGCCACGCGACGCACGTGTGCGTGCTGCCCCTGCGCACGCCCGCGGGCATGGAGGGCATGATTTCCCTGGAGGCGGATTGCCTCGCCGCCATGGGGCAGGAGTTCGTCTGGCGCGACGCTGGCGATTCGCTCCAGCTGCTCACGGACATCGCCGCGCCGTACCTCACCGCGCTGCCGCAGCGGCCGGTGGCCACGCCGGAGGTGGACGAGTTCCTCCCCGTGGTGGGCCGCTCCATGGCGGAGCTCCTGCCCATCCTGCGGACCTTCGCGCTCCAGGACGAGACCATCCTCGTGAGCGGGGCCACTGGCGCGGGCAAGTCGCGCCTGGCGCGCTGGTGCCATGAGCGCTCCGGCCGCCGGGGCAAGCCCTTCGAGACGCTGGACCTGGTGACGGTGCCGGAGGACCTCCAGATGGCGGAGCTCTTCGGCTGGAAGAAGGGCGCCTTCACCGGCGCGGTGCGCGACGCGCCGGGCGTGGTGGCCCGCTCGGACGGCGGCACGCTGTTCATCGACGAAATCGACAAGCTGTCGCTGAAGGCGCAGGCGGGCCTGCTGCACCTCCTGGAGTCGCGCAGCTACCGGCCGCTGGGCGAGGGCACCGGCGAGAAGCTCGCGGACGTGCGCTTCATCATCGGCACCAACGCGGACCTGCTCGCACAGGTGCGCGCCGGCCGCTTCCGCGAGGACCTGTACTACCGCGTGAACGTGCTGCCGGTGCGCATGCCGCCCTTGCAGGACCGGCAGGACGAGATTCCCCTCTGGGCGCGGTACATGGTGAATCGCCGTCACCGCGAGCGGCTGCCGGAGGGCTCGGCTCGGCTGGCGCCGGAGGCGGAGCTGCTGCTGACCACCAGCTCGTGGCCGGGCAACCTGCGGCAGCTCGACAACATCGTGCGGCGTGCGTACACGCTGGCGATGGTGGAGCACGCGGGCAGCACGGGCGACCTGGTGCTCCAGGAGAAGCACGTGGCGCGGGCGCTGGACTACGAGCAGTCCCCAGGCGGCCGTCCGCTGCCGGAAGCCCTGCGGGCCGCGGCGCAGGCCTTCGTCGGCGAGGCGCGCAGGCGCGGCACACCGCTGGACCTGGACTACGCGGATGGCTTCCGCGGGCTGGTGCTGGGCCTGGCCATCCGTCAGGTGGGCCGCGACGAGGCCTTCCGCCTGCTGGGCCGCGAGAGCCTGGTGAAGAACCGCAACCACCACAAGGCGCTCAAGCGCGAGCTGGAGAAGGTGGACGGTCTCTACAAGGCGCTGGGCGAGGACGGCTCCCCGTTCTCCGACCTGCTGGAGAACGAGGACGCGGACTGACTTAGGGGGCGCGCCTTCAACGGATGGCGCTGCCCAGCGGCTGGTGGTTCTCGTCGCGCAGGCCCACGAGCACGCTGGTGCCGTTGTCCGTCACCCGCAGCTCGCCGTAGCGCGCGTTCGCGTAGCGCTCCGCGTGGCCCTCCTGGAAGAAGAAGGCCTCCGCGCCCAGGCGCATCTGCGAATTGCGGATGCGGAAGCGCAGGCGCACCTCGCCGGGCGCGAGCGGGGTGCCCGGCGTCTCGTAGCGCACGAACTCGCCCACGTTGTGCTCGTCCAGGCGCAGCACCACGTTGCCGTCCTCCTGGGGCTGCTCGCGGCCTTCGCGCCAGCCCTGGTTGATGGCGTAGTCGAGCACCATGTAGTCGCCCTGGATGAGCGAGCGCGGATCCACCGGAGCCAGCCGCAGCAGCACGGGCTGCCCCCGCGCGAGCACGGTCTCCTTCTGCACGACGAGGAAGGCGAGCGCGACGAACACCAGCGCGAGCCCACCGAAGATGACGGCGCCGCGTTTCATCGGGCCTCCGTGAGGACGGCGGACTGCCGCCGCAGGAAGAACTGCCGCACGCCCAGCAGCACCAGGCCGCTGCCCGTGAGCGCGAGCGCCTTGGCCCAAAGCGTGAGGTGGAGGTCGTAGTAGTAGTACGCGCCGAACGTCAGCAGGAACGCCACCGCCAGCCCCAGCATCACGCGGCTGCGGCGGTGGAAGCCGAGCGTCAGCATCAGCACCGCCACCAGCACGCCCGGCGTGTTCAGCGTCATCACCGTGAGCAGCACCAGCGCGCAGACCGCGGGAATCCAGACGCGTTGCTCCCGCGACAGCCCCAGCTCGCGCAGCACCCGCCACCCCGTCCACGCGAGGAGCAGCGCCAGCAGGAGGGAGAGGTACGCGCTCGGCACGAACCCACTCTCGAAGCGGAAGACGTAGCGGAAGCCCTCCTGCGCGCTCTCGAAGTTGCGGAACAGCAGCCACCCGGGCACGGCGCACGCAAGCGCGAAGGCGATGGGACCCACGCGCGGACCCAGCTGTCCGCGCCGCAGCAGCGGCTCGAAGAGCAGGATGCCGGAGAGCGCGGCGGCGCACAGGAGCATCCACACGTCCACGCCCGCGCCTCCCACCGCATCGAGCGCGAACACGCCGACGGACACGCAGAGCCCCACCGTCGCCAGGAAGTAGAGGATGAGGTCCGGGTACACGGCGAGCAGCACGACGGACGCCGCCGCTCCCGCGAACGCGATGGTGAGGGTGTTCTGCTCCAGCTGCGCCAGCCCCACGAGGAACGCGCCCACGCCCGCCATGCACAGGGCCAGGGCGAGCTGCTCCATGAAGGCACCCTGGGAGGTCCGGCGCAGGAGCACCGCCGCCACCGTCAGCACCAGGCCCATGGCGGTGAGCGCCACCTCCTCCTTCCAGAGGCCCACGCAGGCGAAGAAGCTGAGCAGGAAGGCGGCGGACAGCCACGCGCCGCCGCCGGCCAGCGCCTTCACGAACCAGGGCGAGGCACCCAGCGTCTTCTGCCGGATCTCCAGGGCGGTGCGGGCTCGCGCGTCCACCCCCTCGTCCACGTGGCCCTCGGCCTTGAGCCCCGCAAGCACGTCTTGAATGGTCGGTCGCAGGGCCATGATCAGGTCTCCTCCGAAACGCCCGTGGCCTGCGACTCGTGGCGCAGCCAGTACACCGCCAGGCTCACCTCGCCAATGAGCACCATCGGCAGGATGAAGAGGGTCAGCTCGTCGGCGCGCGTCACCTCCACGAGGAAGTAGCCCACCGCCGTGGTGACGAGCGTGATGACGCTCAGCGCGCCCACGGTGAGCAGGAACAGCTCGCCGTGCAGGTGCCGGTGCAGGGCGTAGATGGCGACCAGCGCTCCCAGCACCAGCAGCAGGGACACGCCGGACTCGAGCGAGCGGTCGTGCCTGCTCACGATGAACAGGATGCCCAGGGTCACCAGCGGCATCAGCGTCATGAGGGACAACACGCGGGGCATCCACCGCCCCTGGAGCCAGGAGACCTTCTGGTTGGCGAAGTGCTCGTACGTCGCCCAGGCGAACCCGTTGAGCAGCCCCAGCACCAGCGCGAGCCGCGCCTCGTAGGAGCCGAAGCGCGTCATGCGCTGGCCCCAGAAGAGGATGACGCCCGTGTTGACGAGCACGAGCTGGAGCATCCACAGCGGCGTGAAGCGCGCCAGCGCCACCCACGGTAGGATGAGCACGCCCCAGCCGATGAAAAGCTCATACGGATCCGCGCCCGTCTGGTACGTCTGTCCGTACACGGCGAGCAGCGGGCCCACCAGCACCGCGGCGGCGAGCAGCGCGAACTGGCCCGCGGGCCGGTCGCCCAGCCGCCACGCGCCCACCGCCGCTCCGGCGATGCCCAGGCAGATGAGGCCCAGCTTCGAGAAGCGACCCAGCTCCGCCCAGTTGAAGGCGAAGAAGTACACCACGCCCGCCAGCACCAGCAGCGAGCCCAGGGCCATCAACGTCGTGGACAGGAACGCGCGCCACGCGGGCCGCTCCGGCGATGCGACCGCCAGGTGCAGCGCGCGCCCGTACGCGTCCGGTCTCAGGATTCCGGCGTCCGCCAGCGCGTGCAGCCGCTCCGGCGTCGCCTCCAGATCAAGAAAGTCTTTCGGCACGGCCAAGGACTGTACCCGGTTCAAGTGACGCCGGGGACACCGCGCCCGCTCACGGACTGGAGGGCTCCGCGTCCAGGAAGGCCTTCAGCTCGGGGAGCACGCGCTCGGGATGCTCCAATTGCGGACTGTGTCCGCACGCCACGCGCAGCACCCGGGCCTGGGGAAGGTGGCGCGCGGCCTCGTCGGCGAGCGAGACGGGCAGCGTCTCGTCGCGCTCGCCCCAGATGAGCAGCACGGGGACCTTCACCTCGCCCAGCCGCTCGCGGCGGTGGAACAGCGGACCCGTCAGCGGCACCAGCGCGTTGAAGGCCTGCGCGGCTTCGGGCCTCCCGCCGGGCACGCTCAACAGCTCGTAGCTCAGCTGTCCCAGCTTCTCTCCCAGCGGCGTGGGAGGCGGCGGCAGCATCCGCGCCATCGCCCAGGGGCCCAGGTTGCGCGCCAGCCGCTCCGGCCCTGCTCGGAAGAAGAGGCGCGAGGCGCGCGGCATCTCCGGACCCAGCCCCATCGCGTCCACGAGCACCAGCCGCTCCACCGGCACCTTGCCTCGCAGCGCGAGCTCCAGCGCCACCAGTCCGCCCAGCGAGTGGCCGACCACCGACACCGGCCCCGGCGCCACCATCCCCAGCGACTCCTCCACCGGCGCCGTGAAGAAGCGCACCGCGTCCTCCGCGGACCTCACGTGCACGTCCGCCGGGGTGGACTGACCGAAACCGGGCAGGTCCAGGGCCAGCACCCGGTGGTGCCGGGCCAGCGCCGTCAGGTACGGGAACCAGTGGGTCGCCGCGTTCCCACGCCCGTGGAGGAAGACGACCGTGGAGCGGGCGCCCTCGGGAGGACCCCCTTCGAGGATCCGCACCGCGCCGCCCCCGGGCAGCCAGTGCACCTGGGGCACCACGGCCGGGGCCAGCTGGGCCAGGAGCCCCGTCTCCACCGGGCCCACGGGGGGCGTGGCGCCCGGGGCGCCGGGGCGGCCGGCGGCGTCCCAGCGAGGGG
>NZ_RAVY01000130.1:0-28296 GCF_003611625.1 Corallococcus sp. CA054B | reverse complement strand
GCTCCCAGGAGGGGCGCGGACGAGCCGGGCAGCGAGGCGCCAGGGCGGAAGAGGGGGACGCCGGTGGCGAGGGAAGCGAAGCTCTGGACGAGGCGACGACGGAGGGCGGCGGACACTGGATTTCGTTTCCCATGGCCGCGCATTCCCTCTCAATCGGACCTCCAAGGACCCGCCGGGCCCGGCCGGGCACCAACCGGGCTTATTCGTTGCTTTCCGCTGACTGTCCGCCCGCTTGGTGGGCAGAAGGGATTCAGGTGCAGTTCACGCGGTCTTGAACTATATGAACGACCCTGAAGGAGACCGCGCACATGGATGTCGCTCACGAGCTGACGGAGTTTCTGGGGCAGGTGGAGCAGCGGCTGACCGAATTGCTCGCGGATGGCGATGTCGGCCCGGACGTGAAGGGCGACACGCTGATGGATGCGGCGCGCCACCTGTGTCTGGGGGCCGGCGGCAAGCGGGCCCGTCCCATGCTCGTCCGCCTGTTTGGTGGTGTGGTGGGGGTGCCGGCCGCCCGGCTGGTGGATGTGGGTGTGGCGGCGGAGATGATCCATTCGGCCAGCCTGCTGCATGACGACGTGGTGGACGCGGGCATGTTCCGCCGGGGCCGCCCGACGGTGAACGCGCGCTGGGGCAACATCGTCGCGGTGATGAGCGGCGACCTCATCCTGTCCACGGCGCTGTCGCGGCTGTCCATTTTGGACGCGCGCCTGGTGCAGAGCGGTCTGGCCATCGTCACGGAGATGACCCGAGCGGCCATCGCGGAGGTGGAGGCGCGAGGCGACATGAACCTGCCGCTCACGCGGCTGCGCTACATCGCCGAGGGCAAGACGGGTTCGCTGTTCGGCTGGTGCGGCAAGGCCGCGGCGACGCTGGCGGACCAGCCGGAGGCGCAGGCGCGCTTCGACGCCTTTGGCCGGCACCTGGGCGTGGCGTTCCAGATCGCCGACGACATCCGCGACATCCTGGGCACGGACGTGGGCAAGCCCCGGTACGCGGACGTGCACTCGCGCACGCCGTCGCTGCCCATCCTGCTGGCGGTGGCCCGTGACGAGTCCCTGCGCCGCAAGCTCAAGGACGCGTGGGCGTTCTCCGTCATCACCCCGGAGCGCACCCGGGAAATTGGCGCCGCCATCGAGGCGGCCGGCGCGGTGGAGGCGTCCATGGAGATGATGAACGTCGAAATCGAAGCGGCGCTCGACAAGCTGGGGCCCTTCGCGAACGACGCCGCGGGCGCGGAGCTGATGAGCTGGGCGCACCGGCTGTCGGAGGGCATCGCGCAGCAGGTGAAGGGGCGCGCTGCATGAAAGGCTACCTGTGGACAGGGGGGGATCCCGGGAGCCAGAAGACCGTCGCGCCGCCGCAGAATGGCCGGTTGGCGCCATGGGAAGCCATCGCCGTGGAGGCGGTGGGCAACGTCATCGAGTTCTGGGGCTTCAAGCGCAACCAGGGCCGCGTCTGGGGCCTGCTCTACCTGCGCGGCGAGCCGCTGACGGCCGGTGAGATTGAGCGCGAGCTGGACCTGTCCAAGGGTGGCGTGTCCATGCTGCTGCGCGACCTGGAGCACTGGGGCGTCATCCAGCGGGTGCGCGTGCCGCAGGACACGGTGTGGCGCTACGCGGCGGAGACGGACCTGGTGCGGATGGTGACGCACGTGGTGGAGGAGCGCGAGGCGGCCTTCGTCACCCGCATCCGCGCGGACCTGTCCGAGGCGCGCCGGCTGGCGGAGGGCGCTGGCGGCGTGCAGGCGGAGAAGCTGCGGCGGCTGGAGCGCATGGCCGTGCTGGCCGACCACGTGGAGCGCGCGCTGCGGCTGTTCATCAAGACGTCCCGCCTGGACGTGGGTGGGGTGCTGGGCGCGTTCCGCGACGGCGCCCTGTCGCGCGGCAAAGGCGAGCGGTAGCGGCGGGAGGACACACAATGGATTCGCACTACGACCAGGTGATGAAGGCGCGCGAGCAGGCGGACGCGAACGCGCCCCGGCGCTACTTCGCGTACTCGACCATCCTGGACCGGGCCGCCTTCGACGAGTGGAAGCACCAGCACAGCTACGGCTTCTTCGAGCTGCCGGAAGGCCGGCTCGCCGAGGCGCTGGACGTGGACCTCGTCTACGACTTCCCCTCGCGCTGGTGGGGCGGCCGGGTGGCGGGGCTGACGGACGCGCCGGGCGCGCGGGTGTACGGCCGGCTCTTCGAGATCCCCGGCAAGGACTGGCCCATCGTCCAGCACAAGGAGGGCTTCGTCACCAGCATGTGCGTGGAGCGCACGGTGCGCGTGCGCGTGGATGGCCAGGAGGTGGAGGCCACCGCGTTCGTGACCAACCCGCGCCGCGCGTCGTCGGACGGGCCGGTGAGCCCTCGCTTCGTGGAGGCGCTGGTGCGCGGCGCGAAGAGCGCCGGGCTGCCCGCGGACTACGTGGAGAAGCTGGCTCGCGGCGAGTCGCGCTGAGCCGCTCACCGCCCGGCTTCGGCTGGGCGGTGGGTGAGATGCGGTAGAGCGCGCCCGCGGGCGCCGCTGATCTCCCCATTGTCGAAGAACGTCAGGCCCAGGGGCACCGAGTGCGCCTGGAGGCCCTGGTGCGTCTTGTCGGACTGCCCGGTGCCGTCGTCGAACGGGTAGGGCGCGTCGTCGCGGTGGGTGACCGCCACCCAGCGCGTATCGGTGCCCGGCTCCCACCCAAGCCCTTCCGCGTTGCGCAGGCCCCGGGCGGACAGCTCGCGTGAGCCGCCGCTCCAGTCCCCCTGGTAGCTGGCGCCGCGCAGCGGGTCGCTGGTGGTGTCGCTCAGTCACACGTTTCAGGTGGCCACGTACACGCGCTGCTGCGCCCTGCTCCGACAGCCCGTCGCGCTCGTCGCCGTGCCCAGACCAGCACCAACATGCCTGATGGGATGTTCAGGGAGTTTGGCACGTCGAGTGGATCGCCCTTCATGCCTTCCGGAGCCTGGACCTGAGCCCCCTGGAGGCTCCAGGGGCCAGTCTGCTGACCCACGCCTTCCTGGAGTGCAGGGGAGCCGGCCCGCGCGGGTGGTCGCCGCATGGTCCTCTTTTTCTGAGCCACGATTTCCGGCTGAACGCGACCTGAACAAACCTTCAGCCACTTTTCGCGCCCCTCTTGGGGCTCCTGAACGGGCCTGAACAAACCTTCAGGGAGTTTTGCCGCCTCGGCAAACACCCATGCCTACATGAACAGAAGAGCAGGCAGTGGATTTACGAGTGAAACATGAAACAAAAATAGACAAATACAATGCAATTGATTGCAGTGTCTGTGTTTGCTGTGGATGTTTCATGTATGTATTTGATGTGTTGGCTCCCGACCTCCGGATCAGAACGGCGTGGACCGGGCTTGACGGCGGAAGGGCGTTGTGGCCTCATGAATTTGATTTCGATAATCAAAATCATCCGGAGGACGCGATGCTCGGTCAGGGATGCTGCAGGGCGGTGCTGGCGCGAGGCCCGTGCGCTGAAGTGACGCGGTGCAGCTGTGGGCACATCCACCTGGCGGTGGGGCCGGTGACGCTTCGCCTGGAGGAGGACGTCCTGCGCGCGCTGGGCCACACCCTGGTGGAGGCCATCCATCAGTTGGAGCTGCCGCACGCGCCCGCGCATGAGGCGGAAGCGCAGGATCCGGCCCCCACCGCCGCCCACGGGGCGCCCACCGGCGGGTGGAAGCAGTGAGCACCGTCCGGGGGATGATCCGCTGGGGCGGCTTCGAGCGCTCCGCGAGGGACAAGCGCCTGCCCTCCGCGTCCACGCCCCCCTCGGGCCTGCCGTCCACGCAGCGGCTGTCGCTGCGGCTGGAGGAGGGGACGGGCATCGCTCGGCGCCAGGCGGAGCAGTCCACCTTCCTGGAGGCGCTCTTCCAGGGCTCGTGGAACGGTGGCGTCTATGGCCAGTTCGTGCGCGCACGCCACTACGTGAACCACCTGCGCCAGCTGCACGTCGTCTACGAGGCGCTGGAGTCCGTACTGCCGAGGCTGAAGGACGGCCCGCTCACGCGCGTGCTGCGGCTGCCGGAGCTGCGGCGGGCCTCCGCGCTGCTGGCGGATCTGGACTGGTTCTGCGGCGACACGCGCACGAAGCCCTTCGCCTGCGCGGAGACCCGGCTGCACGCCGAGCGGATCCGCGAGGTGGCGGCGGAGGCTCCGCACCTGCTCATCGCCCATGCCTGGGCCCGCTGCGTCCAGGACCTCTACAACTCGCCCCAGCGCTCGGAGCTCATCGCGCGGGCGTTCGAGCTGGAGAACGGCCGGGGCACGGCCTTCTACAACGCGGTGTCCGCCGCGGAGCTGCTCGCCTTCCAGAGCCGGCTCGTGGCCCGGCTGGACGAGGTGCCGTTGACGGAGGGCGAGGCCCAGGAGGTGGTGCAGGAGGCGCGGCTGGCCTTCCGCATCCAGGCCCTCATCTGCGACGAGCTGGCCCGGGACGCCCCGGAGCTCGAGGGCCTTGGCGGTACGCCCGGGTAGGGTTGCTCCGAACCCACGGAGGAGGTGGTCCGACCCCCGGCCCGCCTCCTCGCCTGGGAGGGCGATGTGCCGTTTCGTGACAGGCACGTTAGGATGGCGGAACGTGACACTCCAGATGACCTCTCCCATTGATCGCCGCGCTTTTCCGCGCATCCACGCGCCCCTCTATTCGCGCCCCGCGCGCATGAAGGTGGGCGAAAAGAAGCAGGTGCTCGACGTCAGCCTCGGGGGCGCGCGCATCTACTCGGATGATCCGCAGGACGTGGGCTCGCGCCTGGACCTGGAGTTGTTCCTTCCGGACGGCAGCTCGGTGGAATGTACGGCGCGCATCGTCTGGGCCATCAAGTTACCCAAGGACGCCGTGGCCCGCTTCGAGGTGGGCCTGTCCTTCATCGACGTGCCAGAGCCCATCCTGGCACGTCTGAAGACCGTCCTCGTCTCCGACGAAGGCTGAAAGCCCGCGCTACGCCGCCGACGCGCTGTCCAGCTCGCGCAGGTCGTCCGCCTCCAGCTTCAGGGAGAAGGCCCCGAGCAGCTCCTTCAGCTGCGGCACGGACGTGGCGCTGGCGATGGGCGCCACCACCGTGGGCCGCGTCGTAAGCCACGCGAGCGCCACCTGCGACGGCGTCACCCCCCGGCGCTCCGCCACCTTCTTCAGCGCGGCGACGACGCCCCAGCCCCTCGCGTTGCCGTACTTCTTGAGCACGTTGCCCGCGCGCGGTGTCGCCGGCGCCGGCTGCCCCTCCTGGTACTTGCCGGTGAGGAAGCCCGCGGCGAGCCCGAAGTAGGGCGCCACGGCCAGGCCCTCCTTCTCACTCACCTGCTGGAGCGCGCCCTCGAACTTCGGGCGCTCCACCAGGTTGTACTCCGGTTGGATGACCTGGTAGCGCGCGAGCCCCAGCCGCTTCTGCGTGTCCAGGGCCTCCTGCGCGCGCTCCGCGGTGTGGTTGCTCAGGCCCAGGGCCTTCACCTTGCCCGCCTTCACCAGCGCGTCGAAGGCGCGGAGCGTCTCCTCGAAGGGCGTGTTCGGGTCGTCGTAGTGCGCGTAGTACAGGTCGATGCGCTCCACGCCCAGGCGGCGCAGGGACGCGTCCACGCTCTTCTCGATGTGCTCGCGCGTGAGGCCCTTGCCCAGCGCCGTCTCCGCGCCGACCTTCGTGGCAATCACCAGGCGGTCCTTCGCCTTGCGCGAGGCGATCCACTTCCCCAGCACCGTCTCCGACTCACCGCCCACGTGGCCGGGGATCCACCGCGAGTACACGTCCGCGGTGTCCACGAAGTTGCCGCCGCCTTCCACGAACGCGTCGAGCACGGCGAACGACGTCGCCTCGTCCGCCGTCCAGCCGAAGACGTTCCCGCCCAGACACAGCGGGAACACCTCCAGGCCTGTCGCTCCCAGCATCCGCTTCGCCGCTGCTCCTGCCGCCATGCCCCAGGTCCTTTCGGTGAGGCCGGGGGCTTGCTGCTACCCCGGCGTGAACCACACCACCGACAGCGGGGGCAGGGTGAGCGTCGCGGACGCGGGCTGACCGTCCCAACCCGTGGGCTCCGTGTGCACCTGGCCCCGGTTGCCCATGCCGCTGCCGCCGTACTCCCCGGCGTCGGTGTTGACCAGCTCCACATAACGGCCGTGGAGCGGGAAGCCCACGCGATAATCCTCGCGAGGTACCGGCGACAGGTTGGCCACGCACACTACGTGACGGCCAGGGGTGCGCGAGCGGCGCACGAAGGCCAGCACGTTCGCCGCGGACGCGTCCGGCTGCAGCCACTGGAAGCCCACGGGCTCGCTGTCCGAGTCGTACAGCGCGGGCACGTCGCGGTAGACGCGGTTCAGGTCACCCACCAGCTTCTGGATGCCCTTGTGGCCCGGATCATTGAGCAGGTGCCAGTCCAGGCTCTTGTCGTGGTTCCACTCCGCCGGCTGGCCGAACTCGCCGCCCATGAAGAGCAGCTTCTTGCCCGGGTGGGCCCACATCCACGCGAACAGCGCGCGCAGGTTGGCGCGCTTCTGCCACGCGTCGCCCGGCATGCGCCCGTAGAGGCTGCCCTTGCCGTGCACCACCTCGTCGTGGCTCAAGGGCAGCATGAAGTGCTCGCTGAACGCGTACAGCAGGCCGAAGGTGAGCTGGTTGTGGTGGAACTGCCGGTAGACGGCGTCCTTGGAGAAGTACGACAGCGTGTCGTGCATCCAGCCCATGTTCCACTTGAAGTGGAAGCCCAGGCCGCCCTCGCTGACGGGCTGGGACACCTTGGGCCACGCGGTGGACTCCTCCGCGATGACGACCACGCCCGGGTGCTTGCGGCGGATGGTGTCATTGAGCTCGCGCAGGAACTGGATGGCCTCTTCGTTCTCGCGGCCGCCCCAGCGGTTGGGGACCCACTCGCCGTGCTTCCGGCTGTAGTCCAGGTAGAGCATGGAGGCCACCGCGTCCACGCGCAGCCCGTCCACGTGGTACTCCTCCAGCCAGAACAGCGCGTTGGCGATGAGGAAGTTGCGCACCTCGTTGCGGCCGAAGTTGAAGACGAGCGTGCCCCAGTCCGGCTGCGAGCCCTGGCGCGGGTCCGCGTGCTCATAGAGAGCCGTGCCGTCGAACTGGCCCAGCGCGTGGCTGTCTCGCGGGAAGTGGCCCGGCACCCAGTCCACGATGATGCCGATGCCCTCCTGGTGCAGGTAGTCCACCAGGTAGCGGAAGTCATCCGGGTGGCCGAAGCGCGAGGTGGGCGCGTAGTAGCCGCCGACCTGATAGCCCCAGGAGCCGCCGTAGGGGTGCTCGGACACGGGCAACAGCTCCACGTGCGTGAAGCCCAGCTCCTTCACGTAGCGCGACAGCTCCGGCGCCAGCTCCCGGTACGTCATGGGCCGGTCGCCGTCCTCCACCACGCGGCGCCAGCTGCCCAGGTGGACCTCGTACACGCTCCACGGGTGGTGGGCCGCGTCCGCCTGCTTTCCGCGCGCCTCCAGCCACGCGCTGTCGCCCCAGGCGTAGCGCTGCAGGTCATGCACCACGGACGCGGTGGCGGGCGGCGTCTCCGTGCGGAAGGCGAAGGGGTCCGCCTTGAGCAGCGCGCCGCCGCCGTGGCCGGGGCGGATCTCGAACTTGTAGCGGGTGCCCTCGCCGACCTCCGGGATGAACAGCTCCCAGATGCCGGAGGACCCCATGCGCCGCATGGCGTGCAGGCGGCCGTCCCAGCCGTTGAAGTCACCCACCACGGAGACGCCCCGGGCGGTGGGCGCCCAGACGGCGAACGACGTGCCCTTCACGCCGTTGTGGTGGATGAGGTGCGCGCCCATGCGCTCCCAGAGCCGCTCGTGGCGGCCCTCGCCGGCGAAGTACAGGTCCATCTCCCCGATGGTGGGCAGGAAGCTGTACGGGTCGCGCAGCGTGAAGACCTTCTTGCCCGGGTACTCCACCTCCAGCAGGTAGCTGAAGGGCTCCGTGCGGCCGTTGATGCGCGCCTCGAAGACGCCGCCGGTGCGGTGCTGCATGGGCACCTTGCCCCCGAACTCCGGCAGGACGTGGATGGCCACGGCCTCCGGGCGGTAGGCGCGCACCACCACCGCGTCGCCGTCCGGGTGGACGCCCAACATGGAGTGGGGCTCCGGATGGCGCAGCTCCACCACGCGCTGCAGCTCCGCGTCCACCTGTGCTTTGTCCGCAGGCTTCCTCACTGGGCATCCTCCATCCGCAACAGGGCCTCGACGGGGATGCGCACCCAGTCCGGCCGGTTGGCGAGTTCGTAGCGCACTTCGTACAACAGCTTCTCCAGCTCGAAGGCGCGCAACATCACGTTGAAGGCTTCATCGCTGTCGGGCAGGAAGGACGCGCCGCGCGCCGCCTGGCGGTAGCCCTCCAGGAACGCGTCGCGGGTGGGGCCCACGCGCCCGCGCGGCTGGCCGCCCTCCAGCGCCACGGTGGCCTCCGCGTAGTCGAACGAGCGGATCATCCCCGCCACGTCGCGCAGCGCGCTGTACTTCTCCCGGCGCGCGGTGAAGGAGCGGGACGGCTCGCCTTCGAAGTCGAAGAACAGCCACTGGTTGTCCGAGCGCAGCACCTGGCCCAGGTGCAGGTCGCCGTGGATGCGGATCTTCTGGCCGGAGGGCGCCACCTGCGCCAGCCGCTTCGCGTACGCGATGAGTCCGTCGCGCCGGCCCTCCAGGTCCGCGTGCAGCCGCCCGGCGTCCGCCAGCGTCACGCCCAGCTCGCCCACGATGGACGCGCTCCAGCGCTGCAGGTCCTCCTGGAGCAGCGGCTCCGGGGAGAACGCCAGGTCGTCCGGCCCCGCGGAGGCGAAGGCCTTGTGCAGCTCGCCCAGCCGCGCGCCCAGCTCGCGCATGTCCCCCAGGAAGCGCTCGGAGAGCGCCTTCTCCTGGCGCAGCCGCTCCAGCGTGTACTTCCAGCCATCCACGGCGTCCGGCACGAAGCGGTGCGCCAGCGCGAGCGTCGCGCCTGCGGGCCCCTCCAGGTTCAGCGCGCCCACCAGCTGCGGCGTCGCGCGGAAGGACGTCTTCGTCGCGAGGAAGCGGCCCACCTCGTATTCGGGGTTCACGCCGGCCTCCAGCTTGCGGATGACCTTGACGATGATCCGCTCGCCCAGCACCAGCGAGGTGTTGCTCTGCTCCACGTTGAGCCGGCGCACGGAGAGCGGCTCCGGCAGCGCCACGCCGCTGTCCGTGGAGGCGATCCATTCACCCACCACGCGGCCGGAGCCGGAGGCCACCTGCCGCCCCTCGCGCGCCAGGTTGAAGACGGCGCGCACGCAGTCATCGTCTTCCAGCGCGCTGACCAGGCCGTCTGGCGTCTGCCGGGCCATGATCTGGTAGCGCTCCGGGTTTCCCAGCTCGTAGATGACCTCGATGATGGCCAGGGTGAAGGAACACGTGCCCAGCTCCATGGTCACGTGGTCCACCACGCTGACGCTCTTGATGGGCCAGGCCTTTCCAGCGAACCAGCGCTGGGTCTTGAGAAAATCCGGCAGCTTGGTCAGGTCCAGGGGCGTCACGCGGGGTTACTCCTTCGCCTGCAGCGGCTTGTCCAACCGGAACCACAGGAACATGTAGGGCCCCATCGACAGCTGATAGGGCAGTTCGCTGATGCGGGGGAACGGCGTCTCTCCAATCAACTCCACGGGGATGCTGCCTTCGAACTCGCGCAGGTCCAGCACGCCCGGCTGCGCGAAGCGCGACAGGTTGCAGACGACGAGCACCGTCTGGCCCTCCCATTCGCGCACGAAGGCCAGCACCTTGCGGTTCTCCGTGGTGAGGAAGCGCAAGGAGCCCATGGCGAACACGGGGTAGCGCTGGCGGATGCCAATCATCCGCTTCACCCACTGCAGCAGGCTGGACTTCTGCCGCTCCTGGGCCTCCACGTTGATGGACTGGTAGCCGTAGACGGGGTCCGCGATGACGGGCGCGAAGAGGCGCGCGTAGTCCGCGCGGCTGAAGCCCGCGTTGCGGTCGCCGGTCCACTGCATGGGCGTGCGCACGCCGTTGCGGTCGCCCAGGTAGATGTTGTCGCCCATGCCGATCTCATCCCCGTAGTAGAGGACCGGCGTGCCGGGCAGGGTGAAGAGCAGGCTGTGCATCAGCTCGATGCGGCGCCGGCCGTTGTCCATCAGCGGCGCCAACCTGCGGCGGATGCCCAGGTTGATGCGCATGCGCGGGTCGGTGGCGTACTCCCGGTACATGTAGTCCCGGTCCTCGTCCGTCACCATCTCCAGCGTCAGCTCATCGTGGTTGCGCAGGAAGATGGCCCACTGGCAGGACTCCGGGATGTCCGGCGTCTGCTGCATGATTTCCACGATGGGCGTGCGGTCCTCGCGGCGCACCGCCATGAAGAGGCGGGGCATCACCGGGAAGTGGAAGCCCATGTGGAACTCGTCGCCCTCGCCGAAGTACACGCGCACGTCGGCGGGCCACTGGTTCGCCTCCGCGAGCAGCACCTTGCCCTGGTACTCGGAGTCGATGGTCTTGCGCAGGCGCTTGAGGAACGCGTGCGTCTCCGGGAGGTTCTCGCAGTTGGTGCCCTCGCGCTCGAAGAGGTAGGGCACGGCGTCGCAGCGGAACCCGTCCACGCCCATGTTGAGCCAGAAGCGCATGACGTCCAGCATGGCTTCCTGCACTTCGGGGTTGTCGTAGTTCAGGTCCGGCTGGTGGCTGAAGAAGCGGTGCCAGAAGTACTGCTTGGCCACCGGATCCCACGTCCAGTTGGAGCGCTCCGTGTCGGTGAAGATGATGCGCGCGCCCTTGTAGGACTCGTCCGTGTCGCTCCAGACGTACCAGTTGCGCTTGGGGCTCTTGGGGTCCCTGCGCGCCTCCTGGAACCAGGGGTGCTGGTCGCTGGTGTGATTGACGACCAGCTCGATGATGATGCGCAAGCCCCGCTTGTGGGCCTCTTCCACCAGCCGCTGGAAGTCCGCCAGCGTGCCGTAGTCCGGGTGGATGCCGTAGTAGTCCGCGATGTCGTAGCCGTCGTCGCGCAGCGGGGACGGGTAGTGCGGCAGGAGCCACAGGCAGTCCACGCCCAGCTCCTGGAGGTACGGCAGCTTTTCAATCAGGCCCGGGATGTCCCCGTGGCCGTCCCCGTTCGAGTCATGGAATGCGCGGATGTGCAGCTCGTAGATGAGCGCTTTTTTGTACCAAAGCGGATCCAGGTCCATACGCCTCTCGGAGGGAGTCACTCGAAGTAGTCGAACGCGTGTTCGGTGCGGCGGTAGCGGTATACGGCCCAGATGGCCGCGGGCTGTTCGGGCGTCAGGCGCACCTGCACGTCCGGGCCCTGCCAGAGCGAGCGCTGATCAGCCATCAGCTCCTGCACCTGATAGGTCTCCTCCGCGGTGACGCCCAGCCATTCCATGGGCACGCGGAGCAGCGCTTCCTGGGGCGCGTACGGATCCAGGCTCACCGCCACCAGCACCGTGCTGAGCCCGTCCGGCGAGCGCTTGCCGTAGAAGACGACGCGGTCGTTGTCGGACTCGAAGAAGCGCAGGGCCTGGTAGTGCTGGAGCGCGGGGTGCGCCTTGCGGATGGCGTTGAGCCTGGCGATCCAGTCGGAGATGTTGCCCGGCCGGTCCCAGTCCCAGGCGACGAGCTGGTACTTCTCCGAGTCCAGGTACTCCTCCTTGCCTGGCACCGGGCGGCCCTCGCACAGCTCGTAGCCGGAGTACATGCCCCACACGGACGACAGCGTGGCGGCCAGCGCCACGCGCAGGCGGAAGGCGCCGGGGCCCGCGTTCTGGAGGTTCTCCGGGAGGATGTCCGGCGTGTTGGGCCAGAGGTTGCCGCGGAAGTAGTCCGCCACGGGCGGCTGGGTGATCTCCTCCAGGTACGTGCGCAGCTCGTCCTTGAAGAGGCGCCAGGTGAAGTACGTGTACGACTGGGTGAAGCCCACCTTGGCCAGGGCCTTCATCACCTTGGGGCGGGTGAAGGCCTCCGACAGGAAGAGCACGTCCGGGTGCAGGTCCTGCACCTCGCGGATGAGCCAGTGCCAGAACTGCATGGGCTTGGTGTGCGGGTTGTCCACGCGGAAGGTCCGCACGCCGTTGTCCACCCAGTGCAGGACGACGGACTTGAGCTCCTTCCAGAGGGCGTCCCTCGCGGGGCCCATCCAGTCGAAGTTGACGATGTCCTCGTAGCGCTTGGGCGGGTTCTCCGCCGTCTTGATGGTGCCGTCCGGGCGGTGCTGGAACCACTCCGGATGCTCCTTCACGTACGGGTGGTCCGGCGAGCACTGGAAGGCCAGGTCCAGCGCCACTTCGATGCCATGCGCCTTCGCCGCGTCCACGAACGCGCGGAAGTCCTGCAGCGTGCCCAGCTCCGGGTGCACGGCCTTGTGGCCGCCCTCCGCGGCGCCAATGGCCCACGGGCTGCCCACGTCACCGGGCTCCGCGCGCAGGCTGTTGTTCTTGCCCTTGCGAGCGGTCCGCCCGATGGGGTGGATGGGCGGCAGGTAGACGGTGTCGAAGCCGAGCTTCTGGATGTACGGCAGCCAGGCCTGCGCGTCCTTGAACGTGCCGTGCGTCTTGCCGTCGCGCTTCGCGGAGCGGGGGAAGAACTCGTACCAGGCGGCGTTGCGCGCCTTCTCCCGGTCCACGAAGACTTCCAGCACCTTGTCGTACTTGCTGGCGAGCGTGCGGTCCGGGTGCCGTGACGCGGCGTCCGCCAGCTCGGCGGACAGCGCGACGAGGAGGTGGTCCGGCGTGGGCGGCGTGCGCAGGCGGGCCCCTGCCTCGGCGAGCAGCCGGTGGTCCTCCGCGGACTTGCCCTTCGCGCGCGCGGCGGCGCCTTCCAGCAGCGCGGCGCCCTCCAGGAGCTCGCTCTTCACGTCGCGGCCGGCATCCACCTTGCGCTTCAGCTCGTGCGCCCAGGTGCGGAAGAGATCCGGCCAGGCTTCAATCGTGAATTCGTAGCGGCCGTTGTTCGCGAGCGGGATGACGCCTTCCCAGGCGTCGTTGTTCTTGAAGGCGAGGGGGACCTCCGCCCAGTCCGTCTTCTGGGCTGCGGGGGTGACCTGGCGCCAGCGGGCGACGGCCACGAGGACGTCGTGACCTTCCTTGAAGATGTCCGCCCGGACGGTGAGGGTCTCCCCGGCGACGCGCTTGATGGCGTAGCGCCCCGCGTCCAGCTCCGGCTGGACGTTCTCGATGAACACGCTTCCGAGTCGTTCGGTCATATCGGCTGGCGGCCCCTTATAGGACTCTGAGTCAGTGGCTCCAGGCAGCAATGTGCGGGTGTTGTTGATTGAAGATGGCTGCCGCCCGGTCGCGTTGGCCTGTCAACGTTAGGAACGGAGGGAGCGCTCGCCCAGCCCGAGGGGCTGGGTGGACGGGTCCCAATGGTTGAAGCTGGGATCCGCCCCTCCGGTTGCGGTATCCGGGACGAACATGGCGCCCAACGACTCCGCTGCCCAGCAAGCGAGTGACCTGTCGGCCGACCGCGACCTGCTGAAGCAGGTGGCGCTCGGCGACGCGGCGGCCATGCGGGACGTCTACGCGAGGTGTTCCGCGCGGGCGTTCGCCATCTCGGTGCGGCTGTTGCCCACGCGCGCGGACGCGGAGGAGATGCTGCAGGAGACCTTCCTGGAGGTCTGGCGGCGCGCGCGCGAGTTCGACCCGGAGCGCGGCGGACTGGAGACGTGGGTGACGACGATCGCGCGCACGCGGTCCATCGACCGGCTGCGTGCGCTGGGCACGGTGTCGCGGATGGTGGAGGGGGTGGCGCAGCAGCCGCCGCCGGTGAGCGCGACGCCGCCGTCACCGGATGGCTCGGCCGCCGCGGCGCAGGACCAGGGGCGGGTGCGGGCGGCGCTGGCGCAACTGCCGCCGGAGCAGCGGGAGGTGGTGCTGCTCGGGTACTTCGACGGGCTGTCCCAGAGTGAGATCGCGAGGAAGACGGGCCAGCCGCTGGGGACGGTGAAGACGCGTGCGCGGCTGGCGTTGGAGAAGCTGGCGGTGCTGCTGGACGCGCCGCCGGTCAGTGCGTCCGGCTGAGTGCACGACAGCAGCCCTGTTCCGCGGGGACGGGCGGTGGGGCAGGCCCAGGCCGCGTCCTCCTTGCCGCTGCCGGGTGGGACCCAAAGTTTGCGACTGTTTGGCGAACCCGAGGGAGGGGGCGGACATGCGCAAGATGCGGGAGACGGGGACGGCGTTGATGAGCGCGCGGGAGATGCGGCTGGTGCTGGCCAGCGCGCCGCGCAACCTGATGGAGCTGTCCCGGCGCGAGCTGATGGGGATGGTGCGGCGCGCGCGCGGACTGGTGGGCCAGTACGAGAAGCTGGCGCACCGGCTGCGCCGTGAGGCCATGCGCGTCCCCATGGGGAGCCGCGTGATGGGCGGGCGCATGGACACGCGGCGCAAGGCCGCCCTGTTCCGCAAGGCGCTGACGCGCTTCGAGTCGCAGCTGCGGCGGATGGAGATGGTGCCGGCGCGCAAGGCGAGGCCGACCCTGCGCAAGCGGCCGGCGACGAAGAAGACGCTGCGGCCCGCGGTCCGGGCCACGGCGCGGCGCAAGAAGACGGGGATGGCGAAGAAGGCGCTGCGGCCCGCGGGCTATGCGCGCAGGGGCCCGGTGAAGGCGCGCGCGCACAAGGCGCGGCGCATTCCGGCGGTGAAGGCGCAGGCGCACCGGACCGTGAAGAGGAGGACGCCCGCGCGCCGGGCCGCGACGCGGTAGCGGATTTCGGGGGAGGGAGGCCGGGTCGCGTCCAGCTCGTGGCCTGGCGAGGGGGAGGGGAGCTGGACTGTGTCCGCCCCGCTGTGGGGCGGACACGGTGGGGATTGGGTAGGCTCCCGCCCATGCGCCCATTTGACCGCGGGTTGCCACCCCTGAAGCAGGTCGCGACTCCCAGCCTCACTCGGCTGCGCGAGTTGGGCAGCGTAACGATAGCGCTGGCGGATCTGGACTCGCTGGGCAGGGCGCACGTTCGAGTTGGAGAGCTTCTCGCGTGAGCGCTCCGCGCGCTGCTTCGCGAACCTCCTGGATGCGCACGGACACAAGCAGGGATACTTCCGCGCAGGATGCTCCGGCGCGTGATGACCCTGGGGGAAAGGTCCTGAGGGGATTCGCTCTTCATCCGGGGTTCCTCCGGGAACTCGGGAGCCAGGGGCGGCGAGAGTGCCGCCCGCGGGGCCGCCCGGGGCTGACCGGACGGCGAACCGGGTTATCTCGGGAGAACCTTAAGCAATCCTTGCGCGGGAGGACCGCGACTCAGGAAAAGCGCACGCGGAACGCGGCGAGCAGCGGACCCGCTGTCCGTCCGTCCGCCGTGGACCGGGGCCCGCCCTCGGGGAGCGTCGTGCCCAGCTCCTCCAGTGCGGGCTTCATGGACTCGAAGGCGTGGAGCGCCTCCGCCGCGTTGTCGAAGAAGCGCGGATGCGACAACCAGCCGGAGATGCCGCAGGTGACGACATGGAAGGAACGCGAGTCGTCCGCTTCGTAGGTGAGGCGCAGGAGGCCGCGGAAGCCCTCGTCCCGCACGATGGTGCCGCCCTGGCTGCCCATGCCCCCGAGCGTCGCGCCGCCTTCGTAGTCGCTCCAGCCTGCATCCGTGCTCATGCCCCACGCATAGCACTCCACGGGCTGACGCGGGCGGCGTGACAGGGAGGCGCCGCGCCGTTGCTCGTGAGCCCGGGCTGGCGCAGCGAGCGGCGCTCCGGGTGGGGTTGCACGCCGGTTGTCGGCCTCCGCGCACCGCCCAACGTTTGCGGTGTGGGGGGATGCGTCATGTCCGCGGAAACAATCCATGAGCCGCGCTACACCGAGGAGATCGTTCCCTTCCTCGCGGGTGACGGCCGCGCGCTGCACCTGGTGCACCTGCGCGGTGTCGAGAAGGCGGACAAGGGGCCGGTGGTGCTGGTGCACGGCGCTGGCGTGCGCGGGAACATCTTCCGCGCGCCGGTGCGCCAGACCGTGGTCGATGCGCTGATTGAAGACGGCTACGACGTGTGGCTGGAGAACTGGCGCGCCAGCATGGACGTGGAGCCGGGCGAGTGGACCCTGGACCAGGCCGCCGTCCTGGACCATCCGCCCGCCATCCGCACCGTGCGGGAGAAGACGGGCGCGGACAAGATCAAGGCCGTCATCCACTGCCAGGGCTCCACCAGCTTCACCATGGCCGCGGTGGCGGGGCTCCTTCCGGAGGTGGACCTCATCATCACCAACGCCGTGTCGCTGCACCCGGTGGTGCCCGCGACCGCGAAGGTGAAGCTCCACTACGCCGTGCCGCTGGTCGCGCAGTTGACGCCCTTCCTGGATCCGCAGTGGGCCTACGGCGGCCCCACGCGCACGGCCCGGATGCTGACGCGCGTGGTGCAGGCCACGCATCACGAGTGCGACAACCTGGTCTGCCGCTGGACGAGCTTCACCTACGGCACGGGCTTCCCGGTGCTGTGGCGCCACGAGAACCTCAACGCCCAGACGCACGACTGGCTCCAGCACGAGTTCGGCCCCGTGCCCTTCAGCTTCTTCAAGCAGATGGACCAGTGCGTGCGCGCGGGCCACCTGGTGCCCGTGGAGGGCTTCCGCGCGCTGCCGGAGGACCTGGGCGTGCGCGAGCCCCAGACGGACGCGCGCTTCGTCTTCTTCGCGGGCGAGGAGAACCGCTGCTTCCTCGCGGAGAGCCAGCGCCGCAGCTTCGAACATCTGGAGCACTTCCACCCGGGCCGGCACGCGCTGCACCTGCTGCCGGGCTACGGCCACCTGGACGTCTTCATGGGCAAGCGCGCGTCCCAGGACGTCTTCCCCCTCATCCTCTCCGAGCTGGATCGCTCCGCGCTCCACTGACGAAAGGCCAAGCCATGTTCCTGCCCCGACGCATCCAGACCCAGTACGGCCGCTATTCGCGGGTGGATGACATCCCGTACGCGCTGCCGGTGGACTCGAAGGGGGCCCCCGCGATGGTGGCCGCCTTCACCGTGGACGCCCGCCGCGCGGCGGCCCTGCTGCCCGGCAACGAACTGCACCCGCTGCGCCTGTCGCGCGACCGCGGCGTGCTGCTCGTCTCCGTCATCGACTACAAGCAGACGGACATCGGCGCGTACATCGAGTTCAGCATCGCGCTCGCGTGCACGCACGGACGCAGGCCCGCGCCGCCGCTGTTGCCCCTGCTGTTCCAGAAGCGCTTCGGCGTGGGGCAGTACGTGGTGGACCTGCCGGTGAACACGGAGGTCTCCGTGAAGGGCGGTAAGGGCATCTGGGGCATGCCCAAGCACCTGGCCCGGCTGGACTTCCGGGTGGAGAACGGCTCCGTGAGCAGCCGCTACGACGAGGGCGGCCAGCAGGCGGTGCGCGTGCGCATCGAGCGGCCGAGGCTCGCGTGGCTGCCCTTGCGGATGGCGGCGGTGAACTACTGCGCCTTCCGGGGGATGCTGATGAAGTCCACCATCTACTTCCGGGGGCGCTTCGGCTTCCGGTTGGGGAAGCGCGCGTGGGGGACGCTGGAGCTGGGGGATCATCCGCGCGTGCAGGTGCTGCGGGACTTGAGCATCTCCCCGCGCCCGTTCCTCACCGGGTTCTTCCCGTCGTCCAGCGGCGTGCTGGATGACCACTTCGAGGCGTGGTTCCTCACCCAGCCCACACTGCCTCCGGACACGTATCCGGAGGGACTCAAGAGCGTGGTGGACCTGGGGCAGGACCAGACGCCCATGCCGCCTCCGGAGTCGGACGGAGCGCCGCAGAGGGTGCTCCAGGCCGTGGCGCCCCTGCCCGAAGCGCGTCCGCGCGAGGAAACGCGGCCATGAAACACGGCGGCCACCTGGATCTGGCGAACGCGTGCCTGCTGTTCCTGTGCACGTCCATGTACCTGGGCACGGGCTGGTCGCTGGTTCTCTTCACGTTCCCCATCGCGCCCCAGCTCACGGTGGACAACTACTACCTGCAGTTCGTGCCGCAGGTGCAGGCGGCCACGCGGTTCTTCACCTGGATGACGGCGGTCATGTTGCTGTCCGCCGGGGTGCTGGCGTGGCGCGAGCGCAAGACGGCCCTGCGCTGGTACCCGCTGGGCGTGGGGGTGGCGGTGGTGGTGGCCACGCTGCTCACGCGCATCTACATCTTCCCGTACAACGACGAGATGGCGGCCGGCATCACGTCGCCCGAACGGCTGAAAGAGGTGCTGGACGCGTGGATGCGGATGAACCGCATCCGCGTGGGGTTGTGGACGGTGCAGTGGCTGCTCACGCTGGGCTACTTCGTGCACCGGGTGCTGCGCGCGGAGCAGCCCGCGGGGGAGCGCTGGCGCCTGGGGCTGTCCGCGCCGCCGCGCCGGGAGGCCCACGCATGAGCCCGACCGCGTCGCGATGGCTGGAGCGTCAGGCCCGCGTCAACGGGCGCCCCTGGCGCTGGGCGCTCGCGGCCATCGGGTGGATCACCCTCGCGTCCGGCGCGGCGCAGATGTTCCTGCCGGGACTGGAGCTGCGGCTGTTGCACGCGGATGCGTCCGCCGCGCCCGCGCACTTCTTCCGCATCGTGGGCATGTTCATGGTGCTGTTCGGCGGCCTGCTCCTGCACGGCCTGCACGAGCCCCGCGCGAACCCCGCCGCCTTCCTGTGGACCGGCCTCCAGAAGGTGGGGGCCTGTCTGATGGTGGCGATCGCCGTGGGGCGCGACCTGCTGTCGCCCCTGGCGTTGGGAGTGGCGGCGTTCGACGCGCTGTCCGCCGTGCTGGTGCTGGGGTTCTACGCGTCGCTGCGCCAGCGCGAGCAGATCATCACCGTGCTCCGGCCGCAGACGGAGGAAGCGCCACTTCCGGCGGTCACCAGCCCTTCCGTCAGCGCCCTGCGGCTCGGGGAGGCGACCCGGAATGGCGCGCCTCCGCGGCGGCCCCTGCGCACCTTCGGGGAGGACGCGGTCGTGCAGCCTTCCCCGGCGGAGGCGCCCCGGCGTTCGCTGGTGCTCGCGGGGGGCGGCATGCGCGTCGCGTGGCAGGCGGGCGTGCTGCGCGCGCTGACGGACGCGCGGCTGACCTTCGCCCACGCGGACGGCACGTCCGGCGGCATCATCACCCTGGCGATGTGGCTGTCCGGCCAGTCCCCCGCGGAGATGTGCGAGCGGTGGCGGACGCTGGACGTGAAGGACTTCGTGTCGCTGATGCCGCTGGATGAATACGCGCGGCCCTGGAAGCTCACCGCGCTGGGGGACGCTGACGGCATCATCCAGCGTGTCTTCCCGCACCTGGGCGTGGACGTGGACGCCATCCGCGCGAACCGCGAGCGTTCCGGCACCTTCAACGTGTGCGACTTCGACCGGAAGACGAACGAGGCCATCCCGCACACGGACGTGGACCGCGACCTGCTGGTGGCGGGCATCTCCCTGCCGCTCTTCATGCCCCCGGTGGTGAAGGACGGCCACCTGTACCTGGACTCGGTGTGGATCCAGGACGCCAACGTGATGGAGGCCGTGCGCCGGGGCGCGGACGAGGTGTGGATCGTCTGGTGCATCGGCAACACGCCCCGGTACGCCGACGGCTTCTTCCGCCAGTACGTCCACATGATTGAGCTGAGCGCGAACGGCGCGCTCTTCGCCCAGTTGGAGCAGGTGCGCGAGCTCAACGCGCGCATCCTCGCGGGCGAGCACGTGCCGGGACACTCGCGGCCCATCACCGTGCACCTCATCAAACCCGAGCACCCGCTGCCCCTGGACCCGGACTTCTACGCGGGCCACGTCACGGCCGAGACCCTCATCGACCAGGGCTACTCGGACGCCTGCCGCTACCTGGCGACAGCGGACGGCCAGGGCCTGCCCCTCACCCCGGAGATCACCCAGATGACCGAACCCGCCTACGACCTGACCTTCCGCGAGACCATGGCCGGTCCGCTCGCGATGGGCACCACCGACCCCGAGGCGGGCGCCCATGACGGGCGCTCCACGCCCTTCACCATGCACTGCACCATCACCATCGACGACATGGAGGCGTTCATCCGCGACCCGGACCACGCGGCCCGGCTGGTGGCGCACGTGCAATACAAGCCGCTGGGCATGGACCTGCCCGTGCGCGAGGGGAGCTTCAACCTCTTCCGTTCCACGGATGATCCGCGCACGAAGATCATGACCTACGGCCTGCGCTTCCAGGCGAACGGCCAGGACTACTACCTGGACGGCACGAAGACGCTGCGCGACGACCCGGGCCCGGACCTCTGGCGCGACACCACGCGGCTCTACAGCTACCTGCACGCAGGCGCGGACGCGCGCGGCCCGGTGGTGGGCGCGGGCGTCCTGGTGCTGGGCATGCGCGAGTTGCTCCACCTGGTGGCCAGCATGCGCTCGTCGCGCGGGGGCGTGGAGGGCGCGGAGATGATGGCCCGCTTCGGCCACCTGTTCCTGGGCGCGCTCTGGGACCTCTACGCCCCGGAGGCGCCGGTGCGCGAGCGCGAAGGGGAGGCCACGCATGACCACGAGGGATGAGCACTTCGACGTCGTCATCGTGGGCTCGGGCTTCGGAGGTTCGGTGATGGCGTGGCGCCTGGCGGAGGCGGGGCTCCGGGTCTGCGTGCTGGAGCGGGGCAAGGCGTATCCACCGGGCTCCTTCGCGCGCAGCCCGTACGACATGCGCCGCAACTTCTGGGACCCGCGCAAGGGCCTGCACGGCCTGTTCAACCTCTGGTCCTTCCAGGGGCTGGGCGGCGTGGTGTCCGCGGGGCTGGGCGGCGGGTCGCTCATCTACGCGAACGTGCTGCTGCGCAAGGACGAGAAGACCTTCATCCACGAGGACCTCCATGACGGAGGCTACGAGGACTGGCCCGTCACCCGCGCGGACCTGGAGACGCACTACGACGCCGTGGAGCGGATGATGCGCGTGCAGCGCTATCCGCTGGAGCATCCGCCATATTCCTCCACCGCGAAGACGCTGGCCATGAAGCTCGCGGCCGAGCGCCTGGGCCGCGCGAATGACTGGCAGCTGCCGCCGCTGGCCGTGACGTTCGGCAACCCCGGCGAGGTGCCCGTCCCGGGCGAGCCCATCCGCGAGGAGTTTCCCAACCTCCACGGCCGCACGCGCACCACCTGTCACCTCTGCGGTGAATGCGACGTCGGCTGCAACACGGGCAGCAAGAACACGCTCGATTACACGTACCTGTCCGCGGCGAAGCGCGCGGGGGCGGAGCTGCGCACGCGCGCGGAGGTGACGGAGCTGTGGCCCGCGGAAGGCGGCGGCTATGTGGTGCGGTACCTGGACCACACGGACACGCCGGAGGGCGTGCCGCGCGAAGGCCCCCAGTCCATGTTGCCGCGCAGCACCGTGACGGCGGAGCGGCTGGTGCTGGCGGCGGGCACGTTCGGCACCACGTTCCTGCTCCTGAAGAACCAGCGGAGCTTCCCCGGCCTGAGCGGACGGTTGGGCACGCGCTTCTGCGGCAACGGAGACCTGCTGGGCTTCATGCGCCAGTGCCACGATTCGAGCACCGGCAAGCAGCTGCCGCGCATCCTGGAAGGAGGGCACGGGCCGGTCATCACCAGCGCGCTGCACTTCCGGAGCCAGGAGGAGGGCGGCACGGGCCGGGGCTACTACATCGAGGACGCGGGCTACCCGGAGTTCGTCAACTGGCTCTACGAAGGCGCGCACCAGGTGCCGTTGATGGAGCGAGGCCTCAAGTTGGCGTGGCGCCTGATCCGCGGTTGGACGGGACGCACGCACGACTCCGACGTGAGCGAGGAGATCGCCGAGCTCTTGGGGAACTGCCTGGGCTCCGCGACGTCGTTGCCGCTGCTGGGCATGGGGCGCGACCTTCCCACCGGCCACATGCGGCTGACGGACGATGGGATGCTGGCCATTGACTGGCGGATGGCCAGCTCGCGCGAGTACTTCAATGAGCTGCGCCAGTCGATGGCGGACATTGCTCGGACGCTGGAGGGGAGGCTGCTGCAGAACCCGCTCAGCTACTTGAGCCGGGTCATCACCGTGCACCCGCTGGGCGGCTGTCCCATGGGACGCGGGCCGGACGAGGGCGTGGTGGACGCGACGGGCGAGGCCTTTGGCCACCCGGGGCTGTACGTGGCCGACGGCTCGATGATGCCGGGCCCCGTCGGGCCCAACCCGAGCCTCACCATCGCGGCGCTCGCGGACCGGTTCGCGGATGCGCTCATCGATTCGCACCGCAGGGGCGCTCGGGGACGCGCGTGGCAGGTGAAGGAGGGGCCATGGCCGTCCGTGCCTCCGATGTGAGCCGCCTCCCGGGCCGGCGCGTCGAGCCCGCGCCCGAGCCCCAGACGCCTCCGGGCCGGAAGATGGTGTCGTGGTTCGACCCGGCCGTGCTCGCGAAGTCGGGCATGAAGGCGCTGCTGTCCGGGACGTTCGGACAGCAGGCGGACCGGCGGCTGCTGGATGCCGTCTCCCGGCCGCAGCCGCTCTGCTTCGACTACTCGGTGGACGACACCGGCCATCCGCGGGACGAGCTGTGGCTGGACTACGTGGCGGACCTGGGCGACGGCTGGGACTCCACCTACGCGGTAGCGTCCACCGTGATGGCGCCGGAGCTGGCGCTCGCGGACGATTCCGGCAAGACGCATGTCACGCGGGGCGGCGACGTGCTCGTGTTCGGCGGGGACGAGGTGTACCCGACCGCGAGCGTGGACGAATACCAGGCGCGCACGGTGGTGCCGTACGAGGACGCGCTCAACAAGCGGCGCCACCGGCCACACCTGTTCGCGGTGCCGGGCAACCATGATTGGTATGACGGACTGGTGTCCTTCACGCGCCTGTTCTGCCAGGGCCGGCGCTCCAATGGCTGGCGCACGCAGCAGCAGCGCAGCTACTTCGCGCTGAGGCTGCCGCACGGCTGGTGGCTGCTGGGCACGGACATGCAGCTGGAGTCCGACCTGGACGCGCCGCAGGTGGAGTTCTTCCAGAAGGTGGCCGGGCAGATGCGCGCCACGGACCGGATCATCCTCTGCAACGCGGAGCCCGCGTGGGTGAAGCAGCAGGTGATGCCTCACGCGGGGCGCGGCTTCCTGGACCACAACATCGACTTCCTGGAGCAGAAGGTGCTGGGCAAGAAGGTGAGCGTCTTCCTGGCGGGGGACCTGCACCACTACCGCCGGCATGAGAGCGCGGACGGGCGGCAGAAGATCATCGCGGGCGGGGGAGGGGCGTTCCTGCATCCCACGCACCTGCCCAAGGTGGATCAGCGTCCGGGCGGCTTCGTGCAGAAGGCGAGCTACCCGCCGCAGAAGACGTCCCAGTGGCTCGCCTGGCGCAACCTGCTGTTCACCGCGCTCAACCCGTGGTTCGGCGTGTTCATGGGCGTCGTCTACACGCTGCTGGGCTGGGGCATCGCCGCGAACCTCAACGAGGGGGCGGTGGGGGCGGCTTCGTTCCAGGAGGTCATCAACGCGGCGTTGCAGAGCACGGGCTCGCTGGTGCTGGGGGCGGGTGTGGTGCTGGGCACGGTCGCGTTCGCGGACCATCGCCGGGGGCTGCTCTGGAAGAGGGCCGCTGGCGTCTTGCATGGATTGGCGCACCTGGCGGTGGCGCTGCTGCTCACCTGGGGCGTGTCCGCCGTCGCCGCGCCGCTGGCGGCGGAGCTTCAGTGGAGCCTGCGGCGGGACTTCCTCAGCGGGGTGCTGCTGTTTGGTGGCGGAGCGCTGGTGGGGCCGCTGGTGGTGGGCGTGTACCTGCTGCTGTCGCTCAACGTGTTCTCCTGTCACCCCAACGAGGCGTTCTCGTCGCTGTCGATACCCGATTGGAAGAACTTCCTCCGGCTCCACTTCGACGAGGACGGCGAGCTCACGGTGTACCCGGTGGGGTTCCGGCGGGTGCCGAGGCGGTGGAAGCGGGGGAGGGGACCCGGGGATCCGGTGTGGGTGCCGGACCCGGCGGACACGCGGGCGACACCACCCCGGCTCATCGAACCGCCCATCGTCATCAGCCGGACGAAGGCGCTTCTGGGGTCGGTGGAGACCGGTCCGCCTGGACCCACGGACATGATGGTGGACGAACACCCACCCGGCGGAGCGGTTTGAGCGGCGCGGGCCAAAGTCCTACGCTGCGTCCCATATGAAGGCGATGCTCCTCTCCCTGCTCTTCCTCGGCGCCGCGCCGTCCGGCCCCGCGCCGTCGTCCCTGCCTCCCGAAGCGCTGGGGGCACCCCCGCTCGTGGATGCGTCTCCGACCGCGTGGTCGTGCACCATCGACACGCTGCGCGCGGGCAAGGAGTGCGTGTTCGAGGCGGAGGTGCCGCCTTCCAAGGGCACGAACGCGGACGTGGAGTCCGCCAACATCAAGCTGCTGAAGGACGCGTCGCGCGCCCTCTGCTCGGAGGCCGTGAGCAACGCGCGCGACGGCACGCCCGACCCCAAGCTCGTCGCCGTCTGCGAGCGCAAGTACGCGGACGTCGTGGGCCGCTGCGGCATCGAAGGCAATACGCCGGTGGTGGACGCCAAGGGCCGCTTCGCCCCCGCGGCCCGCGCCTGCTACCGCGCGCTGTCCTCCGTGCTCCAGGACGTGCAGCTGATGGCCTCCGTGGCCTCCACCTGCTGTGAGTGCGCCGCGCGCAGTCAGTGTCCCGGCAACGGCGAGAGCTGCTACGCGGCCGTGTCGCGGCAGCAGGCCGGGCCCACCACGCTCGCGTGCATGGACGAGCGCTGCCGCGACGCGTGCTCCATGATGCTGCCCTCGTCCGCGTCCATTCCGCGCCAGGCGCCATCGCACGGAAGCCAGCAGCACACCGACTCCGCCGCGCTGTAGCGCGCCCGTCGCGCTTCAGGGCCCGTGACCAGGCCGTCGGGCATGCAGGTCGCCAGGTCCGCCGTCCATCACAGCTGCGCGCTTCGCCATCGCGCTTGCAGTTCGTCGCCTTTCGCAGTCCTGCGCAGCCTCATCGCGCTTGCAGTCCGTCGCCCTTCACGGTCCCGCGCTTCGTCGTCGCGCGGAGCCTTCGCCGTCCCGGTCCCGCCGCGCTGTCGCACTTCAAGGAGCCCCGCGCCATGCCCCGTCTTCCGTTGCTGACCCTCCTGGGTGCGCTCGCCACCGGCTGCGGTGCCTCGCACTCCCACGTCGCGCTGGAGGACCGTGCCCTCACGGACGCGCCTCCGCCGCGGACGCCGCCTCCCGCGTCCCGGCGCTCCGTCGCCGCCGAGGAACCGCCCGTGTCGCCGCATGACGCCCGCGCGTTCCTGGCACGCTACTCCACGCCCGCCGCGTGCGAGGCCGCCGCCCGCAGGCTCCAGGCGACCTCTCGCGACGACGCGTGGCTGGCCTTGAAGGTGTGCGCGGAGGCCCCTGGCTTCACCCAGCTGGGCGCCGTGCTGGGCAGCGCGTGGACGGAGGACCTGCGCGTGCGTCCGGACGCCGCCAACCTCATCGCCCGCGTGGTGGCCCAGCGCGGCGGCAGCGTGGACGGCGAGCTGCGCCTGCTCCACGCGCGCAAGGTGCCCATCTTCTCGCTCGCGTCCGCCGTCGCCCAGCCGGACACCTACCGCGGCCGCTACGTGCTCATGCGCGCGCAGGTGGCCGACCAGCGCTCGGAAGGGGAGCGCCCCACGCTGTGGCTGGTGGAGCAGGGCCTCCAGTCCGTGGCCTCCCGCCGTGAGGTCGGCGTCGCCTACACCACCGACACCGTCACGGAGGCCTCTGGCGACCTGGGCGGACGGACGGCGATCACCGGAGAGGGCCGCGTGGGCGGCTCCATCTTCACCCGCGAGAGCACCACCCAGTCCGCCTCCGAGCGCAACTACGACAACCTCTCCGAGGAGACCGGCCGTGAAGCCCTGGGCCGGCTGGCCGCGCCGGATCCCTTCCTGGAGACCCGCCGCGACTACGTCATCCTCGCGCGCTTCGACGGCCTGCGCGTCACCTCCGGCATGACCACCGACGACGAGGACGAGGGCCCCAAGATCCCCGTGCTCACCATCGTCAGCTACCACCTGCCGCAGGCGCTCGCCGTCTACTGACGGGCCGCCGCGCCCGTCAGCGCTTCACCGGCGCCGCCGTCGCCGTCGCCGTCAAATCCCGCGACGGCGTGCCGGAGTAGATCTCCACGTCCGTGGCCACCCACGACCCCAGCCGCTCGCCGTAGGTCGTGTGCACCAGCACGCCCGGGTGCAGCTGGGCGCGGGCCACGCGCTTGCCGTCGCGCAGGATTCGCGTGGACGGCGCCACCACGAAGGGCCGCTCCACGCCGTCGTCGTCGCGCACCGTGAAGCCCCGCGTGCCCGAGAGCGTCACCGTGCCGTAGAAGTCCGGCACGTCCTCGGCCACCTCCGAGCCCACGCTTCCGCTCCCGTCGGTGCCTTCCTCCGTGGGAACCTCCGCCCGGGGCGAGAGCACCGCGAGCGGCGGCACCAGGCCGCTCTCCGCGACGACCCCGTCCCGCGACTGGCACGCGCTGACGCCCAGCACGAGCCCTCCGACGACGAAAAGCCACCTCCCCCATCCCTGGCGCATGGCACCCACCTCTCGTGCGTTGGTGCTCCCAAGATGGGGCGGAAACCCGGTCCGACAACCACCCCCGGCAGGGAGGCCCGCCCCAATGTCACCCGGGCCACGGGGACCGCGACCGCGAGTGGGGGCAGGGGACCGCCGTCAGTCCGGTCCGGACACGAGCCCGTGCTTGCGCAGGAGCTTCCGCAGGTAGACGCGGTCGATGCCCGCCTCGCGCGACGCCTTGGAGACGTTGCCGCCGCACCGCTCGAGCAGCGTGCGCAGGTAGTCGCGCTCGAAGCCTTCGATGAGGCGCTCCTTCGCTTCCTTGAAGGGCAGCTCCAGCGCCAGCGACAGCGTGTCCTCCGGGTCCAGGTCCGGCGACAGGGCAGGGCGCGGGGGCGGCGTGTCCGGCAGCTCCGGCAGCGCGGACTCGCCCAGGCTCACCACCCGGTCCACCACGTTGCGCAGCTCCCGCACGTTGCCCGGCCACGGGTACTGGGCGAGCAGGGCGCGCGTCTGGTCCGACAGGGCACTGGGCGGCTTGCCCATCCGCTCCAGCACGGTGTCGATGAGCAGCGGGATGTCCTCCGGGCGCTCGCGCAGGGGCGGCAGCGTCGCGCGCAGCACCGCGAGCCGGTGGAACAGGTCGCCGCGGAAGCGGCCCGCCTTCACCGCGCCCTCCAGGTCCTGGTGCGTGGCCGCCACCACCCGCACGTTCACCGAGCGGTAGTCGTTGGCGCCCACCCGCTTCACCTGCCGGCGCTCCAGCGCGCGCAACAGCCGGGGCTGCACCTCCAGGGGCAGCTCGCCCACCTCATCCAGGAAGAGGGTGCCCCCGTGCGCACGCTCGAAGGCGCCCGCCCGGTCCGCCTGCGCGCCGGTGAAGGCGCCCTTCACGTGGCCGAACAGCTCCGACTCCAACAGCTGCGGCGCCACGCCCGCCAGGTCCACGATGACGAAGGGCCCCTTGGAGCGTCCTCCATGCAGGTGCAGGCCTTCCGCGCACAGCTCCTTGCCGGTGCCCGTCTCGCCCTGGATGAGCACGTCGGACTCGCCCTGGGCCACGCGCTCCAGCAGGGTGAACACCTCGCGCATCCGGCGGCTCTGGCCCACCAGGTTGCCGAAGCGTTCCCGGTTGGACAGGGGCAGGGTGTGCGCCTTCTCTCCCTCCGGGACGAGCTTCAGCTCCGTGGTGCCCAGCGTGAGCACCGCGCCGGGGCGCACCTCCAGGGTGGTGAAGCGCATGCCCTCGCAGAACGAGCCGTTGCGCGAGCCCACGTCCACCGCCTGGATGCTGTCCTCGCGCACGTCCAGCAGCAGGTGGCTGCGAGACACCGCCCGGTCCGCGATGATCACGTCCGAGCTGGCGTCCGCGCCCACCCGGTAGCGTCCGGGCGCCAGCGGGTAGCTCTGGCCCGCGTCCGGGCCGGACAGCACCAACAGCCGCACCCGCACCCGCGCCGAGCGCATCGCCGGCAGGGCGTCCGTGCGCAGCTGCCGGTCTTCCTCCCCGCTGTCGTCCCCGAAGCGCGCCACGGCGCGGACCATAACATACGGAAACAGAAAGGCCCGGCCTCCCCGCACGCACCGGAAAGGTGCATGGCCGGAAAGAGGACGGGCCCGGGAGGAGTCCAGGAGCCTTGAGCGGCGGTCAGGCCGGCGGCTTCGCGTGCTTGTAGAAGAGCACCAGCGTGTAGCAGTGGAACTCGTTGTCAGAGGACTGGCAGACGACCCGGTCCACGATCTCCAGGTCCGCGTTGCTCTTGATCCAGCGGGTGACGTTCTCACCCAACTCTTCCCGCTCCTTGGCCTTCGTCGCGGAGAAGACCTTCACGCCCGTGAACATCGCCTGCCACTCCTTGTGGGTGGTGAGAAAAGGCTTGACCGGGGGTTATCGCACACGCCGTTTCGGGGTGTCAAAAATGCTGCGGTCCAAAAGTCGTGATCCGCGAGGGAGCGGGGGGCGCGGCGGGGTGGGGGTTTGCAGG